>JBDNIP010000892.1:0-1957 GCA_041688245.1 Algoriphagus sp. | reverse complement strand
TATTTACGGATTAAGGCATCTTTCAAAAATTTGTAGATCGGCACTTGTAGACTGGAACCAAGCTGACAGGCAGGATCGCAGATATGCCAACGGTCGTAATTCAATGCGTCAAAATCATCGTATTTCTGGGCGCGAATCGGATACATATGGCAAGAAATAGGTTTTTTGTAATCCGTCTTTCCAGCTAGATAAGCCTGCTCAATTCCACACTTGAGGATTCCTCGATCATCATACAGGGCATAAGCACATTCTCGATTGTCACCAATCGTTGGTGTACCCTTATCTCCATCCTTGTCAATGACCCAAGTACCTTGCTTTTCGATCGCAGCCCTACCCTCTTCGGTAATAAAATCTTTAACGATGGGATAAATTTCCTCAAGGATTTTAGTCTCTTCATCTTCTAAAGGAGCTCCAGAATCACCTTCTACGCAACATGCTCCTTTACAAGCTTCTAAGTCACAGACAAAAAAGTTTTCCTTGATATCATCTGACAGTACTACTTTCCCTACTATAATCATTTCGCTAATATTTTGATTTCAAAGGTAATCAATACTTCCAAGAGATCGGATTAGGACTTTCGATAATCCTTTCTGCGAACATAAACTCCTTTTTTCAGACTAGCGATTAAATTTCCAGCCTCATCCCTCACTTCACATGGAAATTCAAAGGTATACTTCCCATGTTCATCCGCTAGCTTTTTCGCTTCTTTGACTTGTTCAAGTGAAAGTTTGAATTCTGCAAAGACAGTTCCTCTGCCAGGTTTCAAAAAATCAATTGATGCATATTTATCCCAAACGATGTACTCATCGCCTAAATGAATGATAAGAATAAACATAAAAAAAGGATCACACATGGAATAAAGCGAACCTCCAAAGGCAGTTCCCAACAGATTGCGATTAAACCAGGTAAGCTTGAGTTGAGTCCGAAACATCGATAAATCAGGTGCATATTCTACTACCTTAATTCCTGAGAATAAATAAGGCGGATAGAAGTTCATCATGCTGATCAGACGACGAAACTTCTTCAATTTGGCATTTTCCATACTCAAAGTTAGTTGCAATTGGCACAAAAAAGAACCGCCCCAATTAAGGAGCGGCTCAATCCAACACTAGGAATAAAAATTAATTAAAGCCTTTATACCTAGCTAATGGAAAGAATATTAAAAGATTTTGAGGTTTTTGAAAAAATTTTAAAATTTAAATTCGAATCCTGCTGTGACGAGTCTTGGCAAACCCACACGTATTCCCTGAGGTCTTCGGGTTGAAATGTAACGTTCATCAGTAATATTTTTTACACTCAGGTTGAAGTTGGAATTCCACCTTGCGACTTTGTAACTCACCACTGCATCTATCATAAAATAGGAAGGGATTTCTCCAATCCTTCCATTCATTGAGGGTTCTACAGTATTGAGCTCATCGGCAAACTGTGTCCCAATAGAATTGGCTGTCAATCGCGCACCAAAACCTGATGTGGATTCAACGCTTATCGAAGAACTCAATAGCCACTCCGGTGCATAAGGTGTGCTGTTTCGATTAATATTGACATCACTTACAAATCGATCTTCGGAAAAATAAGCATCTATATATGTCAGGTTCAAATCATAAAGAACACTCCATTTCTGAGCACTTAATAATTGAGAGATATCAATTGCAATAGCAGTTTCAATCCCTTGGTGTCGGGTTGCACCGGCATTTACAACGCCAAAACCTACTCCCCCAGCTGACTCCGCCACTGGAATAATCTGATTGCTGAAATCCATCAAGAATGCTGTTGCCTCTACAAATAACCAGGGTGCAACTGCGGATCTAAGACCCAATTCGTAATTCCAGCTTCTTTCAGCTTCAAGCTGCAATGCCTCTCCGTTGGAAGTAATTGCATCTTTGGTTCTAGGAGGAGCAAACCCTTTGTGCACTCCACCAAATATGGTCAGCAGTTGAGTCGGCTTATAATTAAACCC
>JBDNIP010000891.1:0-1494 GCA_041688245.1 Algoriphagus sp. | reverse complement strand
TTTATTTTGGTCGTTTTGGGGCAAAGTATCCTCTTTACGGAACAGACTGCGTTGCTCACTCTACCAGTTTTGAATAAAAAGAGAAATATTCTCAGTCTACTCAAAATTTGGGGTTTGGTGATCTCTGGTAATTTAATTGGTGGTTATTTAATTGCTGTGATTTTGCTTTGGCTTGGTCCAAACCTGCATTTATTTGATGAAGAATCAGTCGTAAAAATTGCACGACATGTACTTGATTTTAGTTGGATTGTGATTTTTGTTAGCGCAATCTTAGCAGGATGGCTGATGGGACTTTTGTCTTGGCTGTTAGCTTCTGCTCGAGAAACAATCAGTAGGATCGTAATAATTTTCTTGATCACCGGGGTGATGGCCTTTACCGGATTGCATCATAGTATTATTGGCAGTGTGGAGATTTTTTCAGGAATGGTAACCTCGCCAGAAATATCATTTTTGGATTACCTGACTTTTGAGGGTACAGCCTTACTTGGAAATGCTTTTGGAGGAGCGATCTTCGTAGCCTTACTGAAGTATAGGGCCTTTGTTTTCAATGTGGTGACAAAGAACTGATTTAGCTTTTTTAACTACAGTTAAAAAAGTAAAATCATTATTTTTCGGAATGACAAATAGGTATGCCTTTTTGGGATTAGTCCTTTTGTATCTTACTGGATGCGGGTCTTCCGATCATGCCGGTGAAACTGAAAAGCTGAGTTATTCCATTGAGATTGTGGACTCACTTCAGATTGATTATTTGGGGGATTTGTGGATTATGGATTATGATTCCATATCAGAGGAATTCATAAGCCTAACTAAGAGGGATCAAGAAATTTTAATTTTTGATCAAAATGGAGAAATTAAAAATTCATTTGAAATACCATTAGAGGGTCCAGGCTCTATAAATGGAGTTTTTTTGATCTCGATGCGTGATAGGGAAATTCAAATCTTTGATTCTTCCAATGGTTTTTTTGTGTTGTCACAAAGAGGGGAAATCCTGAAAACCATCTCCATTCCTTATCGATACATTTACCTCAATCAAAGTATCGCTGATGCTTTTTTTCCTTTTGGAAACGAAATCGCCTATTTGAGGCCAGAATACTTTGATAGTTTAGGATATTATGGCGGTATGGGAGGAATGGTTAAAGGAATGTACTATAAACCTTTTATGGAAGCTCTGGATACCCTAACCAAGCAAACAAGACTTTTGATGGCCTTTCCGAAGGAATCGTTATATGCAGACGGAAACTGTTATTTTCTTCCTTTCCCCCGTGTTCAACGGTTTGGCGATCAATGGTATTTAAGTTTCTTATACGAGTTAAAGTTTTTTGTATATCAAGAAAAAGATCAGGAATTAGTTTTGGAAATGGCAGTTGATTTAGAGGTTGAGGATGCTGTAAACCCTTTAGGTGTTCCATTTGAGGAAATTCAAAACTACTTCGAATTCTCAAAAAATATTAAACCTGCCGGCATTCTTGGTTTATACCATACCGGTAAAAATAT
>JBDNIP010000890.1:0-2649 GCA_041688245.1 Algoriphagus sp. | reverse complement strand
CTAATCACTTTATATTGAAATCTGACATCCTAAAAACGGCCCGAAACAAATAATTCTATATTTTAGGCATTCATCCTTGGCGTCCAATAACCTCCAGTGAGATCAAAATCTGCAACTGATGTAAAACAAATCAAAGATGGATTGATAGAAAATCTAGGCGTAGCATAATAACTCAATTCTTTCATCACTTTAACTGTAAAAAAAAACCAATTTCCTTTTGTCGCAGGCCCAGTTCTTACGCTGTAGATAAGGTCTCTTTCTCTGTTTTCTTGAGCAGAGGCATAAAAGGTTTAAACTAATAAAAAAGTGGCGAAAATAATTTATCTTTTCATTTACTCGAAATCTAACAATCCATATAATTAGAGAAGCTCTCTTGAATGGAATTCATGGAGCTTCTCTAATTTTTAATAATTAAAATTGATAGGTTAATCCAAATGAAAATTGAAATAATTCATAATCAAAATTCATACTTGGAATCCCATAGGATGCATCTCCTTTTAAATAAAATTGATTATGCAGCCTGGCCATCAAGTATGCTCCAGTATAAAAACTTGGAGCGGCGCTTCTTCCAAAACTTAAACTCTCTCTGATTTTCACTCTATTCCCCTGCGCATCTCGGTCCCAAGTACTTATTATAGTAGTTATTCCGTTTCGATAGCTCCTCAAATATTCAGCTTGAAATCCTAAAATAAATCCGTTGGTTTGAATTACATCATATCCAAGTTTAACTTGATATTGCCTATACTTTCTTTCTAAACCAAAGTCATCAAACCGCTCTAGAGCTTCAGATCCCCTACCATTAAATTCTCCAAAACCATAAGCGATACCTAAATTAAGTCTATTTAGAATATATCTTGTGTATCCGATATTTATTCCTGTTACCCTTGTTGATTCGGGGCCAATTGTATTTGACCTTCTATTTTGAAAGTTATTAATTTCAAAACGATTTTTCTTTACATCTTGCCCAAATGATATTTCTTGAAAGAAAAGAAATGCTATTAGCAAAAGAATAATTTTTTTCATAATTCTAATGTCTGGTTCTTAAAATAAATTCTGCGACATTTTGACGTATTACAGGATAGGTCTCCCCACCAACTGTTCTAGTATATAAATCACCATTAGAACCAAATGCATCACCAACGATAGTGTAGTTATCGTCAAGTAAAAAACATTTATTGAAGTTCATATAAGAATCTGAATTTGGATTTCCTAATAATCTCATATCAAGGTCGGAAACAGTAAATTCTGGGAGTGGAATGGTAATTCCATCCTTACTTATTTTTAAATCTCCTGAAATACTAAAACTTGTTTCTGGACGCTCTACGGACCAAATCAAATAAAAATTCACTGACTCGTCGGGTAACTGAGAAGTTAATAATGGTCCAGGTTGCCATCTTCCTTCTTGCGCATGCCTTCTTAGTATTTTATAACCAGTCAATGGTTTTGTTTCATTATCATTCAAATTTGGTACACCTGATGTACTAAATCCAGTGATCTCTCCATACACAAGCCATAAATGAACAAAATTATTATTCGGCCAACTTCTTACACTTCGAGTTAATCTCCACTCAGGCATACTTAAGGTGTATCGCCCACCCGGCGCTAAATCCGAACATTGAATTTTTGGAGATATTGGAGTTGGTGGTGGAGTAGTACTACCACCTCCACCAATACCACCATCTCCTGGATCCAAGCCCGCATCATCAAAAAAACTTCCAAAAACCACAGTTGGGTTATCCATAGCATACTCATCACTAGCAAAAATCTGTTCATTTGTAAAATAGTTGGCTCCAGATCTTCTAAACTGTATAAAATTCCCTTCTTTATCCAATCTCAACTTAAAACCTGGAGTTTCCCCTTTCCAATCTGGATCTTGAGCCAAACCTTCCAATTCCATTTCTTCTGTCCACCAAGAGACTGTAAGATCCGTTATTGATTCAGGTGTAAAGTAACCTATCATGTAAGGCGCAATCATACTGATATCATTTTCATTAATAAAATCGATCAATTCTTGCTTGTTAAAATCTTTATCAACAACCCGATGATTTTCGGCGTTTTGGTAAAACGCATTAACAATAGCAGATCTTTGCCTCGTATTTGGATTTTGATTGGTCTCTAAAAGCTTCTTAAGACTATAAGAAATATCTTCCTCATAATCATCTGCTTTCGCCAAGTCAAACAATTCTTTTCTAGCTTTTGAGTCTTTAAATACCTCACCCATGAAGAGTGAAAGTTCCTTGAGTTTGGATTCATAACCAACTGGGTCATCTCCCTTCAGAATTTCTGAAAGTTGAGTTGACACTTCTTCTTGTCCATTTTCCTGACAAGAACTAAGTCCAACTAATCCTAAAAATAGGATCGACAGGTAAATCAATAAGATTTTTTTCATGCAGTTTTATTTTGGGTTAATTAATTTGTTAATCAAAATATAATATAAAAACTTAAAATAGTTATACTTTTTTTTAAAAAAATTCTTTTTATGAGTCCACCGTCCTTGTAAGTTCAACGAGGAAACCTGTTAAAATCGATTAAAACAAGGATTTTTCGCCAAATTTTTAAATTCGAAAATTTTGCTGTTTTTCGAATAAAGGATTTTTGTCTGATTACTTTTTGCGGAAATGAGAATGGATGATTTAAGATCTTTGATTT
>JBDNIP010000889.1:0-3866 GCA_041688245.1 Algoriphagus sp. | reverse complement strand
ATATCATCTGGCTGAGAAGTAATTCGTGTTTGCTGACCTCGATACGCTAACGTGGCTCGCTTTCGCTCCTCGTAGTTTTGACCGGTATAGGTATTTTTACCATCGATATCTGCTTGGTAACCCCGAAGTGCAAAAGGGACTTCAGCCACTCGATCGCTACGATAATTGATTCCCGAATTACCGGATTCTGAAATTCGAAATTCTCCTTTCAACTCAAAATCTGCCACTTCCCCACCAGTCCAGATTAGGAACGTATTGGCATTCAATAATGTCTCAGGAGTGATTATCCCTACGATTGCTCCACCTTTTACCGACCAGTAAGTTGGATCTCCCTCCCACCCATTCAGCGTTTTGCCATCAAAAATGGGTTTAAAATCATTTTGAATGGATTCAAACTGAGAAGTAACAACTGCCTGATCGCTAATTTTAGATAGAGTGAAAGGAGATTCAATTCCGTAATAGCCAAGAACCATTACTGCCGCAGCTGCCTCGAGAAGTAGATAGTTCTTTAAAAATTGGAATTTCATTTCAAGGCAGTTGCTTTATTCTGATAGACCTCATGATTAGGATTTCCCCCGGAGATCAAATAAGCCATCAAATCCTTCAATTCCTCATCATTGAGTCGATTGATCATTCCAGGAAGCATAGTGGACACCTCAGAAGCTTTGGTACTCTTCACTTCAGCTTTTGCGACTGTCCGGATTACCTGTGGTGCAAATGGGTTTTGTGACACATAGTAATTGGAATTATCTTCATTGGTCAATCGACCGACTACTGAGCCTCCAGTTTTTAACTCTAGGATAGTGGCCTCGTATTGTTCGGAAATCTCATCACTAGGATTGATAGTGGCATTCAAGATATCTTTAGGAGAGTACCTTGTTCCCAACTGACTCAGATCAGGACCGATCACTCCACCTTCTCCTTGCATTGCGTGGCAAGACTGACAAAGTGTAGCTACGTACATGGCTTTTCCTCTAGCCAAGTCTCGTCCACTGAGGCCTTCTACTACAGGTAGGGCTTCCTCCACAGTCCATCTTTTACCGGGTCCTTCGGGCTGAATATTGGTTTCTGCAAGATCATTTCCACTGCTCGTTAACATAGCAGCCCCGGAAAGTTCATTGTATTTATCAAAGTCAGCTTTCGCTACATATGTTAAAGCCATTTTTCGAGCTCTATCTATAAAGCCTACATAACTTCTACCTCCTTTGTATTTGAAAGCATCCTGAATCCAAGTGAAGTATTTCTCATGCAATTCAGGCGTCCAACCTGCTTCAGCTCCACCCAATACAGTAGCCAAATAGGTCTGCTGTGCCGGTGGTACATTGGCAAGCATATTTGCAATATCCAATCCGTACTGAGGATTCCGCATGATCAGATCGGAGGAAGAGGTGAAAGTCTTCTGGTAGTCAGGGTCATCTTTTGCATTTTCAAGCAAAGCCAGCGTCTTTGATACACCATCCGGCGCATCTAGGTAAACCAACAGTTTGCTCAGCTCACGATCAAGATTATTATTGTTTGCAGGGAACTTACCATCCAAATAAGCCACCAGTTGCTCTTTCACTGTTGCGGCTGGTTCACCTTGACGGTACAGGATCAATTCAAAAGCCCGAAGTAAATCCTGCTTCTCTTTTTCGTTAAGTTTTGAATAGTCGATTCCCATTAGTACTTGAACCATCGGAGTTCCTGCTCCTTTTTCGCTATGTCTTGCCATGGCAATCATAGCCTGAGTAAGTTTAACAGGATTTTGCTCTTCGAGGGCTTTTACTTTCCAAGAATCAATTGGCTGATGCTCCAAAGCTATCCGTGCAGCATACTGGACAAATCGATCAGCATGATCCAAATTAGCCCAAGTTTTTTCCAAACCTTCGGCAGAAGCTCCAACCTTATGGAATTCCTCTAATTCTCTTCTCAGCCTATTTTCAGCAGGCAAATCAGCCACTTGAAGTGGTTTGATGTTTTTGTCTATCGCTCCATCGTAATACACTCTATAGAGATCCGACTCCAATCTTCGACCACCTGTCATGAAATACATCGCGCCATCGGGACCGATGGTTCCATCTGTCAATGCAAGTGGAGAACCAGAAATAAATTCTTCTGCAGTAGCTTCATAGGTTGCTCCATTTGGCTTCAATTCGAAAGCATAAATAATTCCAAAACTCCAATCGAAGGCATAAAGCGCTTTTTGATATTTCTCAGGGAAATTCGCTCCGGTACCAAACATGACGTTTGTAGGGGAACCCTGACCGATATTGATAGTAGCAGGAAGATTGTCAGGATAGAGCGGTGACCATTTTTGGTTTCCTGTTCTCCAGCCATATTCTGATCCACTGGTCACATGACAGATTCGGGTAGGTCTGTACCAAGGCATTCCAAAGTCCCACTCCATATCTGAATCATAGGTAAATAAGTCTCCTGCCTCATTAAATGCGATATCGAAAGGGTTTCTGTAGCCTGCGGAAATCAACTCAAAGTAAGATCCATCAGGTGAGAAATTGGCTACCCAACCTCCTGGAGCCATCCTTGAGTTCGCATGTCCCCGAGGATCTTTGATCTCTGGAAACAAGTTGTCTTCAGTCCAAACCCGAGGCAATCGATAGGCATCCATAGCTGGAACATCCACGTGATTTCCTGCTACCATATATAAGGATTTTCCATCAGGAGAAAGTTTGATACTATGTGGTCCATGCTCTCCTGGTTGACCGGTAAAAAGTTTGACTGTTGTCACTGTTTCATATTGATCATCACCATCCAGATCCTGGATTCGGTAGAGCCCAGTGCTTTCTTTGAAAGTCTCATTTCCATCATGATTCACCATCACATAAATACTGTTGAATGCATAAAGCAATCCCTGCGCATAGCCCATTCCCACTTGAGATTCGGCCACATCACCGATAATTAACTTTTCTATTTTGGGCGCTAAAGAATCCGATCCGATAGCAGGAATCTCCAATCGATAGAGAAAGCCATATTGATCGGCAGTGATCAGCCGGTTTTTATCATCAAAAGTCATGGCTACCCAAGAGCCTTGATCTAAATCTCCTGGGCTGTAGATGTGCTCAGCTTTGAACCCGTCAGGAAGCTTGAGTTTGGCCACCTTCGGATCGAGCGGTGCTTCTTCCTTTTTGGCACAGGAAACCACAACAGTGAGCACCACGGCGCTCAAGAAAAGGGTTTTAAGAAAAGATTTGACAATCATATACTTTTGGGTTATTGATTTCTGAAATGGGTATTATGTTGAAATACTGATAATTACCTCAATGAAATAATTTATTAAGCTATTTACTTTTTGTGATTTAAAAAAGTGTCCTGCCGTCTCATGGTCAAAAAAAATCAGCCCAACTTTTTCAGGAGAAAACATCTTGAAAAAGCTGGGCTGTACTTAGTCTGTGAAAAAAAATTAAAAGAAAGGACTCAAATCCGATTCAGCTGCCGGGTAAGGATAGAATTTACTAAAGTTTGTAAAGACGTTGTTTCTCGGTACAGCACCTGGAATTGGCGGATAATAGTATTCAAGTGGATTGGCTACTATACGTTGACCATAAGGAATAATTATCTCTTGTATTCTGTCGGTTCTCATGATGTCAAACCATCTTTTGTTTTCGAATGCAAGCTCCACTCTTCGCTCTTTGAAGATCGCTTCTCGCGTTAGTGCCTGCCCGGCTGCGCTAGAAGATGCCAAGCCTGCACGTGATCTTACCTGATTCAGAAGACCTGTTGCCTCACCGGATTTCCCTTGTTCGTTGAGTGCTTCGGCCATCAAGAGCAGTACTTCTGAATAGCGATATACAGGCCAGTTTACTCCATGGTTATTGTGCTGCGCATGTGTACTCAAAAACTTCTTGATATACGGGGTAAGCTTGACAGTT
>JBDNIP010000888.1:0-1378 GCA_041688245.1 Algoriphagus sp. | reverse complement strand
ATTTTGTGAATTCTGTTTTTAAAATATTTGTGTGACACAAAAATTATTTTCAATTCAGGTCATTTTTTTTTGACAAATTAACTTTTGTTAACATTAAGAAAACATTGAAAATATTTTGACAAACTGCGTAAAATTATCTCGATAAAAAATTTTATTTGGATAGAATGTATCTCACCCCATATTTAGGCTGATGTAAACAAAAACCATTTCTGATATTTGTTGGTATTAGATTTATAATTATTGAATATTTATAAAATTGCTTAACATATTTTCAACCATAATCAACCCAAATATGAGGAAAGTTTTACTGATAGGTTTCATGATTTTAATGGCAAATGTAGTTGCATTTGCCCAAAGTCGTGTCATCACTGGTACAGTTATCTCTAGCGAGGATAACTTAGGAGTACCAGGAGCAACAGTTCTGGTCAAGGGAACAACTATTGGTATAGCCACAGATCTTGATGGCAAATACTCAATCAATGTTCCGGCCGGAAGCAATGTATTGGTCTTTCGCTTTGTCGGCCTAAGTCCTCAGGAGGTCAATATCGGCAATAGATCAGTTGTCGATATATCCATGGAGCAGGATATTCAGGCCTTATCTGAATTCGTAATTACTTCTTATGGTGATCAGTCCAAAAGAGAAGCTACAGGGGCAATTTCTTCTGTGAAAGGTGAAATCTTCGAAAACTTACCCGTTCAATCTTTTGATCGTGCGATGCAAGGTCGAATTGCGGGTGTTCAGGTAACTTCTACTTCTGGTCAGCCAGGCGGTACGTTGAGCGTACGTATCAGGGGAGTTGGTTCGATCAATGCTGGTAATGATCCCCTCTATATAGTAGATGGTGTTCAAATAAGCAGTAACAGTGATCGTCTATCAGGACAAGGATCCCAAAACGCATTAGGTTCTATTAATCCTAACGACATCGAATCTATTGAGGTGTTGAAAGATGCAGCAGCAGCAGCGATCTATGGAGCTCAAGCTGCCAATGGAGTAGTTATAGTCACTACAAAAAGAGGTAGAAAAGGTAAGTCAATAGTAAAAGTTACCGTGCAAGAAGGTATTGTGCAGCCATTGAACCTCTATGATGTAATGGATGCCTCTCAGCTGGCAGGTATTAAAAGAGTAGCTTATCAAAATGCTGGTCGGGCAACCTCTGGCTCAGATGTCACTTTTGGTAATCCTGAAGATCCAAATTTAGAAACCAATGATTGGCTTGATGCACTTTACAGAGACGGAAGATTGAGCGTATATGATATTTCAGTATCTGGTGGTGACGAAAAAACTACTTTTTACCTATCAGGATCGTACACAAAACAAGAGGGACAAATTCAAATGTCGGATTACTCTAGAGCCACAGGTCGTTTGAATGTCACACAT
>JBDNIP010000887.1:0-1842 GCA_041688245.1 Algoriphagus sp. | reverse complement strand
TAAGCAGCGCTCCAGTCCTTAAACTGGTCTCCACTGGCTGTGAGCCAACCGGTAACCGTATGTCGTCCCATACAAGTGAGCACGCCACTCATCAGTTGCCTGGCTCTTAACCACGTTCGCGATTGCTTGAAACAGGACCGGCATTCCAGGAAAAGTCCTTCCAAAACTTCTTTCAGATCTTCTCCGGGAGTTTTTTTTTAAGATCAGCCACAGACTGATCACTACGCTGAAGGACCAGCCTCTGGTGATCATCAATAATCCATTCTACCACTTCGCCTTGCTGAAATTCAATCGCCTGGGCTACCGCAGCAGGAAAGTTGACATACCATTGCTCACTTTTGGCTCTCTTAATAAGTTGTACTTTAGTTGCATACCCCATATCTAGTCGTTTAACTAGATACAATATGGCTGAAAAAAGGCCATAATTCCTAATTATGACCACTTTATTTTTAATGTCTAGTAAATCGCCAAACTTGAGTGCCCCTTTAGGGGCAAACTATGGGTAGAAATACGCAATGATGTTGATTTTAGCTGTGCCTTTAGGTACAGCCCTATTCCTCCAGTGGCTTGAAAATATATCGTTTATCCTATTGAATTTCGTGGATTCTCAATAGTTCCTCCTATTCATCAATGAAGCTTTGCTTCTGATGGTGCTTCTCTTGATTTTGGATGTAATTAATTACTCTTGGAACTTGATCTTTGCTGTAAGAGAATGCACCATATCCGCCCTGCCACACAAATTTGCCTTTAGTAAACTGGTTGGAGGAATCCTACTTTACTCCTTTGAATGAATAATTGGAATGAAACTATTGGTTTTCCTATTGTCAAAATGAAGAATTAACCTTCAGCAAAAACTGTCTAGGTCGCAGCGGCAATTCTTGAACTCCTAAAATAAAGCCGTTGGAAAAATAACTTCTATACACATCCGCATTCAAAATATTAGCACAAATAACGCTGAAATCCATTCTAGACTTGGGAGGTGTAAATCGATAACTAAAATCCAAAAAACTACTACGCTGGGGTGAATTACTATCCTTAATTTTATTTGAAACGTACTCAAAATCAGCTCTAAACAAATGATTCTGAACTGCAAATACATCAAGACCCAATACTGTACTTACTTGTCTAATTCGTGCTATTCCACTTTGATTACTCTCCGAATTAATCAGATTAAGGCTCGTCTTTAAATCAAATCCAATGTAAGCTTTTGGTTTAATCGCTATTTCAAAGGCAGTTGAATTGATTCTATTGACCTGAGTTCGATTAATAATTTGTAGAAAACGGAAGAGAATTTTTATTAAAAAAAGTAGATAAATTCATTGGTTTTAGTTATATTTAAGTATCTGAAAATCAAATATTTAACCAATAATAAATGACTCTATCTACCGATAAATTACTGATATTTTCTATTTAATTGACGAATTTTGCCTAGAATTTGACAAAACCATCAGGGGAAATATCATCGGAAATGAGCTCTAGTGAGGTAATCACCCTTATGGTTCTGTTTCATTATGGCAGTTTTCGCACTATGAAACACTTCTATCTCCACTATGTCAACATGCATTTAACCGGTCTTTTTCCAAATCTGGTTTCTTATAATCGATTTGTGGAACTGATGCAGCAGACTACTGTTCCCATGGTCATGTTTCTTAAAAATCAGTGTTATGGCGCTTCTACCGGTATCGCTTTTATAGACCCCAAACCGATCAGAGTCTGCAAAAACAAACGGATCAAACGCAACAAAGTATTCAGAGGAATTGCTGCAACAGGCAAGTCAACTATGGGGTATTTCCATGGTTTTAAGCTCCATCTTGTGGTCAATGACAAAGGTGAGCTACTCAG
>JBDNIP010000886.1:0-1342 GCA_041688245.1 Algoriphagus sp. | reverse complement strand
TTTTGGATAGCTGAATTGCTATACCATAAAAGTAAACAATTTATTTAATAATTGCAACTACCAGTCGAATTTATTTCCATCAAATCCGCAAAGAAAATTTGGAGTGCATTCTAAATTATCGCAAATAATTCGAATCATTGATAGGGGTATTCTGGTAGTTTCGCCCCGCATAAGCTTGTACATAGATACAACCTGAGTAGATTCCGAACTATCGGGCCAAAGTGCCGCGCCAAGTTCATGTATTGTAACCGCTTTTTCCGCTGTGGAATTGAAGCGAATCAACGCCTCCTCTATTCTTAGTATCATAGTGATTTTTGTAATTGATCCTCCCAGCTGATTGCTTTCCTTAGCGATGCTAATAATACCGTATTGGTAACCACTTCATTTTTATTAGACATATAGTTATAAGCAAGCGTATTGCCTACATACTCAACCCGATCAATAATGGTATCGGAAAAGGTAGGGTGAAGATAGTCACCTTCTTCTATATCTATCGTATAGGTTATTTGGGCTTCAAAATCATACTCGGTATTCCCGATAATGTGATTTACTGCAATCTTCTTTGTTTTTTGTGTTTGCATTTTAGTAAGTTTTAAGTATTCCAATTACATCACCTGCTTTTTTGCAGTCCCTTATTTGTTCCCATTGGCTTTCTCTTTCAAGTAAAATTTTGTGATTTGGGAAATCTGGTATATTAGCTAACCTCTTACAATCTTTTCTAAGTCTTTCTAGCTTCATCAAATCCTCTCCAAAAGTGTTTTTAATAAGTCTTTGCGCGTAATAAATCTGCTCTTCAGTACCCTCTAATTTTAGGTTAGTTCTGATTTCGTTTCTTGATGCTTCAATTTTGGCTTTAAGTTCTTGAGTTGTCATGATCGCTTTTGGTTTGTTATAGCTGAATTGCTATACCATAAAAGTAAACAATTTATTTAATATTTACAAACTTCACATAAAAAAATCCCGATTATTTTCACAACCGGGATAATCAACACAACTAAACAAAGAGCGACCTTCGAGGTAAAGATAGCTCTTTTTAATAAAACAAATAATTTTAATCATTTTAAATTCCCTAAATTGCATAAACAAAAAAAAACAGAGCGATGAACAGAAAGATAGAACTAAAAATTGAAGGACTAGGAAAATTTGAGGGTCTTTGGACTCCTGAACTTGTTACCGAATCAATAATCCCAGAAACAGTAAAGAAAGAAGATGAGGTTTCAACTCCAAAGACTTTTAATATTACAACTAATTTTTACGATTTTCTTTCAAGTAAGGAAATTTTTTTTGAGCTTAAAGACGGATACACCTATACAGTAGACTATGTGAAGTCTGTCAATATTTC
>JBDNIP010000136.1:0-1998 GCA_041688245.1 Algoriphagus sp. | reverse complement strand
AGGTTCAATCTACTTTTGAAGAAGCTCATTTCAGCTCCTAAATCAAACTGGTTTGTGAATTCCCATCTCAAATCATTGTTACCGAAGGATGTCTGAGATATGGCTATTGAATTCCCTGCTGCTTGAAGCACGTTGAATGTACCTAAAAACTGAAGAGAGTTGAAGTTGCCTATTTCCTGATTACCTGTCCTACCTGCGCTTGCTCGAACTTTGAAGTCATTCATTGCTCCTTCTTTATTGAAGAACCCTTCTTCAGAAACTTTCCAAGCTACGCCTACTGAAGGGAAAAAAGCATATTGACTGTTCGCACCAAATCGGGAAGAGCCGTCGTATCTTCCTGTTGCAGTTACTAGGTATTTGTCTTTAAAACTATAGTTAAAACGGGCAAAGTAGGAGTTTAATTGAGATGCGCCTACGTTTCCGTTGATGCCAGAGATTGGGATAATATTTCCAGCACGGATGTTTGTCCATTCAAAGAAATCATCGATAAATCCCTCAGATCTGACGCTCAGGATTTCGAACGAATCTTTCTGCCAGCTAAATCCAATCATCGTATTTATTCTATGGTCATTACCGATCTGCTTATTCCAGGTCAAGAAGTTTTCACTCTGCCAATAAAGCCTGTCCTGCATACCCACACTAGCAATACCTCTTTGGTCTGCAGACAACAATCTCAAATTTCTCGAAGAGTAAAAGTTGTTTTTGTTAGATTCTAAAATAGTGCTGAAGGTAGTTTTGAATTCTAATTCAGGAGATATTTTGAAATTCAGATAAATATCAGAGTAAAACTGGGTGACATTTGCTTCTGTTCCTCGGTTTTGAGCTATATTCACAGGATTTTCAGCCCCTTCTGTGCCTGGCCAATCGGAGTTTGCACCCCAGCGGCCATCAGGATATTTAATAGGGATAATTGGAAGTCCTTCCGCAACCGTCCGAGGTACATTCAAACCTCCATTTCCATCGTCAACTATACTCCTCTTACTTCTTGTGGCCAAAATACTTCCCCCTACAGTAAGCCATGTTTTAACATCGGAGTCAACACTTATTTTACCGTTGTATCGTTCAAAACCAGAACCCATCATTATACCGTCTTCATTGGTATAACCAAGAGAAACGTTATATGACGTCTTAGCTGTACCTCCTCTGAATGCCAAGTTGTGGTTTTGCCCAAATGCAGTATTGTAAATTTCATCTTCCCAATTGGTATTGTATATAGGATTACCATTAGAATCGAACAAGTCAGGATAGTTAGCCGGGTCGGCACGCCTGTATCTCCCTTGTGCAAATCCAGAAGGGTCGTATTTTTCAGCATTATCAAAAGCTCTATTGTAAATTTCCATGAACTCGGTGGAGTTCAAACTTGGAACACTATTGGCAAGAGTTGAAACGGTGAAGAAGTTATCATAAACGACCTGATTTTGATTTTTATTGCCTCTTTTGGTTGTAACCATAATAACCCCATTAGCCCCACGTGCACCATAAATTGCAGCTGAGGAAGCATCCTTTAGTACTTCAATAGATTCAATGTCACCGGGGTTAATCATATTCAGATCAGCACCAATAATTCCATCTATTACAAACAAGGGTTGAACCCCAGAACTAATGGAGTTGATACCTCTTATTCGTATTCTTGCACCTGCACCGGGAGAGTTTTGAGTATTTAAAACTTCCACTCCTGCTACTCGTCCCTGTAGGGATTTCACCGCATTGGTTTGAGAACGATCCATCAATTTGTCCCCCTTTACAGAACCAACCGCGCCGGTAAGGTCAGATTTTTTAACTGTACCGTACCCAATTACCAGTACTTCTTCTAAGGAGGAAGAATCAATCTTCATCGATATGTTAATGATAGATTGATCTGCCACCTCAATTCTTACAGGATCATATCCAATGTAAGAGAATATCAAAGTTGCATCATCAGGAACAGAGAAAGCAAAATATCCATCCATGTCAGTGACAGTGCCAGAAGTAGTCCCCACGACTAGAATAGAAGCACCT
>JBDNIP010000885.1:0-2129 GCA_041688245.1 Algoriphagus sp. | reverse complement strand
TCATACCAACTCACATATTTTCCTTCAGGAGAAATAGAAGGAGAACCAGATGCATCCTTTTCAATCAATGTCTTTTGACCGGTCTTGAAATTCACTAAATATAAATCTCTACCAGTCTGAATATCCCAACTATAGCTTCTCCGATAAGGCGAATCTGTGTAAGCAAGACCAAAATCACGCGTCACTTTAGATTCCAGTACCACATTGTCTATCTCAAGAGTACCTAGCTGGGTGATTTTTTTAGTACCTAGATCGATGCTTGCCAAATAGGCTTTCTTTTCTTCTCGAGACCTTCTAACCAACTGCATCGGCTGAATTTCTGCATCTTGCCAACCCCAGATATCCAAGCTCACTCGCTCATCATCTAAAATTGTGGTATCATTTTCATAAGAATAGTCAACATAATCGGCAGCAACTCCAAAAAATAAGCGTGCTTCATCTTCTGAAAACTTCAAACTCTCGTCTGGGCTTATTCTCCCATTTTGCAAAGTTCCTTGGGACTTTTTTGAAGCAATTTCTTCTGTTTTTCCTGTTAGGGTTGTCGTTAAGAAGAGTGAATGATAGGGCTTCTTTGATTTGGTGGAATCATTGGTCGCCATATAGGCCAAATATTTAGACTGCCGAGAGAAAGTCATATCTGTGTAAGATGTCATTCCCGCTGATAGCATTTTACTTTGGCCATTTGTAAGGTTGAGCAGATAGATAGCAGCATTATCCAGCGTATCCTCCTCAGCTAAAACATACTGGAGAAAATCACCATTCGGTGAAAAACTATATGATTTGACTCGTTCAAAACTGTAACTAATCGATCCATCTAGCCTTCTTACTTCAAGCTTTGTACCGTCTGTTTTCTTTGGTTTATCAGCTTTTAATGTTGAGTCAGTTGTAGATGAGCTATCAGTTTTTGAGGCTTTGGCTGGATTTTCTTTTTCATATTGAATAGCTATCCAGCTTCCTGCCTCCTGAGGAATAGCGTATGATTTGACTTTTGGGATTTTGATCAAGCTGCCATTACTCATTTGATAGATAAACAAAGTGTCTGATGGCATATCATCCTTTTTAGTTTTTTTGAGCTTCAATACCCTTACAGAATCAGTTTCAGGCACAATTTTCCCCACTGCAAATGCATCGTCTGGACTAAAAACAAAACCAGTTCCCCGAGGAACTACGATACGATTTTCCGGATTCTTAAAAGACAAAATCTCCAATCGACTATCTCCATCCTGAAGTGAAATTTGGTAGCCTACCCAAACTCCATTTTTGGTGATTTTCTCACTGGATATATTCTCCCAGCCATCGTAATCTGCATGAGTAAGTGGCCTTTTTTGCTGTGCAAAGCCGATTTGAGTGGCAAAAACTAGAAAGAGAAAGATTCCTTTCGATAGCTTGTTAGTCATTTTATTTATTGTTTAACTTAAATTATTTTTTTAAAAATCATCAGGGATTAGATGAATATCTGGTTTTCCCTTTTACCCCTTTTCTTCATTTGACAGCCGTACTAACTGCTCAAGATTGACTTTATGCTCTCGAAATGTCTTCAAATAAATCTAAGAGGAAGTGATTTTAACTTTTAGAGTACCTTCACGAAAATTTTTGCTGTTCACTTTTTTAAAAGGTCTTATTTAATAAAAGGTGAAGCCTGAATTCACGATTACAAAAGAAGATGGTATTTTTTTTACGGAAATGAAGACTTTCATAATGCTAAACATAATTATACCAGATTTCCTTTGCCCAACCGTTTAAAAAAAAATCCATTTAAGTCGGCTAGGTTTAAGTCGGCTAATTATTTTTTATGATCAATTTAAATTTCCGTGGAGTGTAACTGGAGAAACTAGAAACCGACTTGCAATCTGGAAGTTTTTGTAGTGAATAATCAATGCTTTCTTTCTTTCGTTCTTTTATTTACCTCTCCCAAAACCTCAAAACCGGAAACTCTGCCTTTGGTATTCACCCCAATCAAAATGTTGACCCCATCAATCGATTGACTATTTTTATTTTTGAATAATAAAGGCGAATAACTATCAATCATATTTAATGTGTTTTCCATCCAAGCCCAGTGAGTGTCCAGATTCCCAGATATGTTCTCCTCAATCATTGAGAGCTCTTCTGTTTTTAATTCTGAAGCTTTC
>JBDNIP010000884.1:0-1318 GCA_041688245.1 Algoriphagus sp. | reverse complement strand
ATTTTCTGTCCCTATGATTCCTACTTGGATTGAGATGTTTCCATTGAGACTTCTTCTATAAAATCCTCTGATTGTAGTCCCACTGAAAATTTCGCTATTTGTATTATCGAGTAATATTCCTGCTCCGAAAATATTTTTTGAATTTGATACTGGCTTGCTTCTGTCCCAACCAAACTCCAGATTTAAGAACCAATTGCTGTTCACTTTTATGTTATTGTCGATACGTGTTGGGAAATAAATGGTATTTGTAATCGAGCCTCCAAGTGCAAATTTCCGCCAATTAAAGAATGCTTTAAATCCTAATTCAGGTGTAAAATCACCTCCCGTGTAATCTAGGCCTATGGGAAAAGTCAGAATTAACTGATCTGAAAATGGAATGTAGTTCTTTTCCAATTCCAATATTACTGCATTGACATTAGTTTTCATGTTTTCTTCTGAAAGCCGATAGGTTAAAGTCTTGAACTCAGGAAAGTCCTTAGTCTCTTTCATCACTATGTTGAATTTCTCTTTCAAGTCCGCTGACACATACTCCTCATTATTAAACAGAAGAACTAGTTTACCGTCATTTGGCAGGTTATAGATCAGCGTGTCAGTGATGGGACGAAGCTTATCCAAACGGTCACTAAACTTTTCGGGTAGCTTATTCTCGATTTCCTGTGCAAAGCTGCCTAAGGAAATGAGCATAGCGATGCCCGTGAGAAGTGTAAATCTTTTCATTTTCTTGAGTTTTAGAAATGTGGATTAATTATTTTGTCCAAAGCGAATCCGACCTATCCGACCAGATCTTCCGACTTGTTTTTCTTCGAGTTTGACCGGATCAGATTTTCCAAATCCTGTTTTCACCTGAAATTTGCCTGGTTTAATACTCCAGGAAATCGTCACCTCATGAAGCGTCTTTTGTTTCGCTTGCATTGAGATTTTGTCCAACGAATCTTTTTGAACAGGAATGATCAGTTCCGGACCCAAAGCAATAAATTCTATGTTGGGAGCTTCAATCTCAACTTTTGGTAGTGTGCTGTCTTTAATTTCTAAAATCCGCTTTCGAATACTAGGCTGCGCAATTAGACTGGTTTTTTCAGGCTTTTGGGGTATTTGAAATTTATATTCAAAAGGCAAATCCAAGGTGGAGATTTCAGTTAGCGAATGGGGAGCTGTCATCTGCGGGAAATCGCTGGATTTCTCATTCCACACTAGATTGGAGACCAACAAGATTCCGATAACTCCCGCGGCAAGTCCAAAGTAGGACCAAAGCGGAATCGGCTTTTTGTCCTCAAGTTTGGCAGAGATCTTTTCCCAACTATTCGTATTTGGCCCAAAT
>JBDNIP010000883.1:0-7978 GCA_041688245.1 Algoriphagus sp. | reverse complement strand
ATCAACTGGATTAAAGTGGGTGGCAGCATTCATGTACGCCTGCGACTCGGGATCATTCAAATCAATCTGTGCAGTTTCTAGAATTTGAAGTGATTGTGAACCATCAGATTCTCTGATCCAGAATGGTCCTCCACCTGGCTCGCCGGTATTTTTGACCATCCCGCATACTCGAATAGGTCTATTTAGTTTAGTCTTAAGGTAAGCACCTTGATATGCTATAGAATTTGTAACAAAGTTTTCTGGCAGTTTTGCAGCCAACTCGTTTGTGAAAACTGATTTACCTAAACTCACGGCATCTTTGCCATAGGAATTTTCAAGTGCACGTACCGCCTCGAATACTTTGGATTGGACCTCTAGAAGTAATCCTCCAATCGCCATTTTATAATTTTTTGTTTCTTCCTTAAGCCGATCAGGTACGATATTATCTATATTCTTAATAAAAATCAGGTCAGCGGAAATGTCATTAAGATTTTCGAGTAAAGCTCCATGACCTGCAGGTCGAAACAATATGCTTCCATCTTCTTCCAAAAATGGCTCGTTGCTTGAGTCTACTGCTATCGTGTCTGTTCTTTTCTTCTGCGTAGAATAAGTAATTTCAAATGCTACCCCAGCTTCTTTAGATAGGGTAGGAATGATTGCATCGATCTCTGATTTGAATTTAGATTCATGTTCAGGAGAGACAGTAAAGTGAATTTTCACTTGGTTTCCAGCACCTAAAGCATATTGAACTCCCTCTATCAAATGCTCATGCGCCGGGGTTCTATGCTTGTCTGGATAAGAGTGAAAGCGCAAGAGTCCTTTTGGTAAATTACCATACCCTAAACCATCATCCAATAGTAGTGCGGCCAAAATTCCCTTATAGTCCTTGGTGTCCAGCGCTTGATTAATGCTGCTGTTTTGGCTTTTCAGTACTTTATTGAGATCGTCGTAGAAAGCGAATTTCTCAATGTTGTTCATGAACTTTTGGATAAAGGTATTTTTACTCAAATCACCATCTCCTTCCAGAAAAATAAACAAATCTTTGAACATTCGGGATGCAGCTCCACTTGCTGGCACAAATTTTACAACTTCAATTGATGCTGCCTGTTTAGGGTAAGTTGCTATGTAATGTTCCAACTCCGCTGAATCGAATACTTTAATTCCATCTCCGGGAGTGGCAGGAGCAGTGATATTTAAAAAAGGGAATCCATTCTTAAAATTTTCAATCTGGGAAGAAGCAATCTCAGGGTTCATTCCCTGCTTGCTTATTTGTTCATTTAGACTTGTATTCATGGCTTTTGGGTTTCGAAAGTTTTGATGGTAAGATAATAGTCGGAACTAGTTTACTCAAGCAGAATAGAATTTTTTTGGAATGTTTTTCAACCGCCAAAGATCCAAAAGCCTCCCGAAGGTTTGAATGAGAATTAATAGATCTTAAAAAATGCTTTTCTATTAAAAAGATTGGAGGGTATTTTTTCACTGCATAGAAAACATAGTCACATAGCTTATCAGCCAGACATAGCATCTTATCCGGCTTCCATAAGTAGAGCGCTGAAGGCGAGAGATATATCAGCCATGGGCACAGCCCATGGTTACGATAATCGAAAATATTCCGGGTTTTGGCCAAATCGATGCCAATCGGGAAAAAGAGGTTTCGCCAAAACGGTTGGAGGGTATTTTTTCGCCAGATAGAAAACATAGTCACACAGTTCTTGCGCACCAGTGCAAGCTTTTTTCAATACTCATCTTCTCATATTACCCAATTTTGATACTTTTCAATTGAAATCTTATTTGCTGCCCCGGCCTCTTTTGTGCCAAAACGGATAGCGAATTATCGGTCAATTGCAGAACTCGAGGGTAGCCTCCTGTGACTTGGGCGTCCCGCATCAGGATTAATAATTTGCCTCCAGAAGTCAGTTGGACAGTCCCCGGAAAGACTGGAGCAGTTAATCGCTCAGAGATTGAGTTGGGCAAGAGCTCTTCCAATTGAAAAGCCATCCGATTCACTAAAGTTGAGATTGTAAATTCAGAATTGACTACTTGTGTTTTGTTATTCGTCGACAACGCTTCGAAATCAGGTCCTGGATAGACCTCTAATGTGATTTCTTCTAACCAGTCAGTCTTTAGTCTTACAGAAGCGAAAGTTTCCTCAGTATGCGATTGGTTGGTAAAAAATGGAATTTTATCTCCTTTTGAAAGCATCCCCGTCGTCGTGATTTTGGGATAGTTACTTCTAGAAGACAAGATTATCGCTGTCTGAAATCCTTGATTTATACCCATGTAGACAATACCTCCCAATAGGAATTTTCCAATTTCTAACTCATCTCCCGGAATGATTTTGATCAAGGTGGAGGAAATCAATTTACCATTTTTCCAAATCTCTGCTTTCGCTCCCGACAATCCTATTTTGATATAATTATTAAATCTGCACTTAAACCCAGGTTGTAGAATTTCTAAAATTGCATCGTTCTTTTTATTCTTGAGCAAGTGATTGATCCACTCATAGGAACGTTGGTCCATCACTCCGGCTATTGGGATTCCCCAGTGTCCAAGCCCAATTCTTCCGCTGTCCTGAATACTAGTTCCAGGATTTGTTTTCAAAATCTCTAAAAACCCAATGTCTTTAATCATTGCTTCTTAATGGTTTTGAGTCTTTAGAAAGATGATAGAATTTTTCGAGACTGATGGGAAAAAACTTAATTTGTTCTCCAGGCTTAGCAAAAACAGGAAGATTCTCATTTTGATCAAAAAAGATAGTTTGAGTTTTTCCGATTACATGCCAACCTCCCGGACTTTCGTTTGGATAAATTCCCGTTTGAGCACCTCCTATAGCTACTGATCCTGACGCTATTTTCCGATCAGGGATACCTTTCCTTGGAAAATGTAAAGCCGGATCCAGCCCATTCAAATACATGAAACCCGGTAAGAACCCAAAAAAATGAATTCGATAAGTTGGGGATGTATGCAAGTCGATGACTTCCTCGATACTGATGGACTTTGATCTGGAAAGCGTATTTAGATCTTTCCCAAGCTGCTGATTATAGCAAACCGGTATTTTCCATAGTTTTTCAGAAAGGGAAAGTACTTTAATGTTGCACTGGAGCAATACTTCCCAGCGTCTTTGTGAATCAGGATCAAGATCGCTCCTGAGCATGCATGTGAGTGTTTGAAATCCTTTTCTACTTTCTAAGACTTCTGTACCGAATTGAGATGCGATAGCCAATTCCCAACTTAAGATATGTTGCAGCAGTAAATCAGTAGGCTTTTCATTCCAATAGAGTTCAATCAAGTAGGGTCCGATCTGTCTTAGATTTGGCTTCATTTCCAGTATTTTTTTCGCACAATTGGGAGAAAATTCATCAAGCCGGGATTGTCCCCGTGGAAGCATAACGTATCTGCCCTCGACGGGATTTTCTTTCCTGAGTTTGTGAGAATCTGCCGATCCTGAATAATTGGTCGAATATGTGAGTCGACCTGTTCCATTGTGGTAAAAAGTGAACCCACCTCACTTCTCGCTACCAATTGGTAATTAGCTTCATAAGCTCGATCTCCAAAGACTTCCAGTCGGGTTTCTAACCTAAATTGCTCGGCCCAAAACAGCATTTGAGATCCAGTAGATACAAAGATTGGAATTTGCTCAAAATGAATCGAAAGCCATTCACAGAGGTCTTGAGCCAGGTCTGCATTTGCCATCGCATCATTGTATAGCGCACCATGAAATTTAATATGATCGGTAGGCATTTCGAGTTGCTTGGCTACAAGCTGAAAGCGATCAATCTGCTCATGCAATGAAGCTGTCAATGCTCCGAATTCGAGCTGCATAGATTTTCTACCAAAATTCTTCTGATCAGGATAGGAGGGATGAGCGCCTACTTTTACGCCGTTTGCTTTTGCAAGTTTAAGACTGAAAGCAATGCTTGCTTCATCTCCAAAATGCCCTCCACAGGCAATGCTTCCGCAATCAATCCAAGAATAAATTTCTTGCTCATTGACAACGCCTTCTCCAAGGTCACAATTTATTTTAGGGAGTTTGTTTGGTCTCATTTGAATAGAAAAATACTGATTTTATCATAAAAGCATAATTTTTATCGAAGAAAGTATGTGTCCTGATTTGTAAGTGTTTGTCTCCTTGCTAGCATCGTCGTTGCATTACAGCTAGAAATACTCAAACCCATTGATTTTACTTGACTAAACCCTTTAGGTATTAAATGTATACCCACAATTGCACTGGTAAAAAATAAAATAATGTGGACTATGTATATCCCCAATTAAACCAGTACGAGGCAAAAAGCGACTTAATATATGGTGAACATTAGCTTTGCCGGCTGCTACCAAATAGATTAAGTATTCTCCTGTGCCATCGTGAAGAGCGTAATTAAGCATTCCCGGTGAGGCATAAAGAATTCATTTTGCTGGAGAAGTTCCGTTTAAAACCAGCGAATGAATAAGCTCGGATAAGAGTTTGGTTGGTTGTGATTGACCAAAGCTTAGAAACTGGATAGAAATGATAAGAAGAAGGGATTTTCTCATGACACCTGGATGGATTCCGTTATAAATTAATCATAAAAATCAAATTCAAGACACTTCAGTCTTGCCAAGCATTGCCTCTCCAAGAATAAAATTAGCCTTGTAGAAAATCGAATTGTCTCAATTTGAAATTAATAATAAAAGTTGAACCTCTTCCAACTTCACTTTTTACTCGAATAGATCCACTGTGGCTCAAAATTATTTTCTGTGTATTGGTAAGCCCTAATCCCGTCCCCGAGCTTTTACTCGTGAAGAATGGTTCGAAGAGTCGCTCCATATTTTCTTTTGAGATTCCTGTTCCGTTGTCTTCAATTTCTATTTCGCAGAAATCTCCTTTGACGGCCGTGGAAAGTTTTATTGATCCGTGATTATGGCTTATGGCTTCAACACTATTTACGATAAGGTTAATCAATGCCATTTTAATCTGTTCGGGATCCACCTCAATCGCGCAGTACTCAGGTTGATACTCTTTGATAATTGTTATTCCTTTCATTTCGATTCGGTCTTTCACTATCGCCAAAGCTTGGTCTACCAAATTATTGATTGGCTGAGAGGAAATCTTCAGCTCTGAAAATCGCGTACTTTCCAATAGCTGAGTTACCAATTGATTTATCCGTTCACAATTGCGCTGGATCACTTCTATCAAGTCTCCGCTTTCTTTTAGAACTTCTTCTGGAAGCTCCATTTGAAGCTGGTCAGCAGAAAGTACTATGGTAGTCAAAGGATTTTTAACTTCATGAGCCAATAGTCTAGCTATTCTACCTGTAGAAGAAAACTTTTTAAGATTAAGATCTTCTTCTTCTTTTGCTTTAATAGCAGATAGATCTTTAATCAACACTTGAAAAGTATTTTCATTCTGTTTTACTATGTTTACCAGACCTTTAAATTTTTTCCCTGATTTGTTGATCAGCGTCGCCTCAAAATCAATGATTTCAAATTTATTCTGAAGTTTTTTTAAGAGTTGTTTCTGAAGTTCTTGCTCCTCAATCAAGCTGACGAAAAGGGGCATTTTGGATTTTTCGGAAATTTCCAGTTCAAATTGAAATTTGGCGATAGAACTTGGATTAACTTCCAAAATAGTGCTATCACGATCAATCAATAAAAATGGATCACTAGCTAGTTCAAAAATAGATTTGAACTTCTCTCCTGCGAGATTAAGATTCACTTTGATCTCACTATCTCTAAGGGCATACCGGATTGTCCGGTCGAGAGTAGAGGCGTCAAACTCGCCTTTGATAAGGTAATCCGAAGCTCCTAGCAAGAGCGCTTCCCTATCCAAATTCCTACTGGTCATTCCTGTCAAAAGGATTACCGCGGCATGGGTTTGTCGAGACTTAATTTCTTTGATCAACTCCAATCCATTGGTTTTGCCTAGTCGATAATCTACCAGAAAAACATCATATGATTCATTGATTTTTTTTAGTGCATCTTCGTATGAAAAGGCATGATCCAAACTGTAGCCAGGCTCTTCGACTCTTCCCAAATATTTTTCTACCAAGTAAAAATCATCTGGATCATCATCCACATACAACACTCGAATCTGGTTTTCTTTCATGGTTTTTAGGTTGGGAGCATTACTGTATTGGACCAGTAGCCTTCGATTTCTTTAGTGACTTTCACTAATTCTCCAAAAGTGCTTGGCTTGGAGATGAAGCTGTTGGCCCCCAAGGTATAGGTGATCAAAATATCTTCCTTCAGATTGGATGTTGTGAAAATTATGACTGGTATTTTTCGGAACTCCTCGTGGCTTTTGATTACTTGCAAGGTAGTTTTACCATCTTTTTTCGGCATATTCAAGTCTAACAGGATGATATCTGGAATTGGGAAAATACAGTTCTCGGCAACTGATGTTTTGTAGAGGTATTGAATCAATTCCTCTCCATCACCGACACAAGTTATATTTTCTTTTGGAATACATTTTTGAAAAGCCTTGGTAATAAGTAGTCTATCGTCTTCATCATCTTCTGCGATAAGTAGGCGGAGTGTTTTTTTTGTTTCCATTCGTTAACAGTTGTAAAATGAAAAAAGAGATAATCTGATGTTAATTAACAATTAATTATTTGAAGTTTTAGGAATTACCACATTAAATGTGGCTCCTTGATTCGGGAACCCTTCGGCAAGGATTATTCCACCATATTTCTCGATGATTTTGCGAGCAATTGAAAGCCCAATCCCGGTACCTTCAAATGCATTTTTACCATGAAGCCTTTGGAAAACGATGAATATTCGCTCTTCATAAGATTGATCGAAACCAATACCATTATCTTCAAACTTAATTAAGTGGTAGCTTATTGATTGGTCTAGTTGGGAGTAGTTTTTAATTAATTCAAAAGGTGCCAAAGAAGAAGAAATAGCAATGTTAGGGTTTATGTCTTTTTTTGAGAACTTTAATGAATTTGAGATTAGATTTTGAAATACTTGCCTTAGTTCTGTCTCTTTGCCTTGAATTACAGGAAGGTCTTTAGATTTTATTTCAGCATTTTTTTCTTGAATTGATATTTCTAAATCCTCCAAAACCGACTGAAGGACTTCTTCTAAATTTATGGGGTTGATAGATTCTGGAGAATCTTGACCTACTCTACTATATTCCAAAAGATCATTAATTAAAAGCCGCATTCGAAACGTGGAGGCCGTAATTCGATCCATATAAAACTTGCCTTCTCCGTCAAGTTTTTCATTATACTGTTCTTTGAGTAGATCGGAAAATGACGTTATCTTCCGAAGCGGTTCCTGAAGATCATGGGATGCGCTATAGGCAAATTGCTTTAATTCATTGTTCGATTTACTAAGCAATTCGATCTGCTCATTAAGTATATCTTGGTAGTCTTTTATTTTTTCAGCACTGATTTTTGAGGTTTTGTTGTAATGAAAAATCGAATAAAGCGTGATAGCACCCATTAGAATTGATAAAAATGAGATCAACCCAATAATGAGCGGTAGTACTTGGATGTTGTTAATCATACTTTTATTACCTTGAATACGCCGACCCTCCTCTTCCTTATTGATTTGATTTAACAATACTTTTATTTCACGATAACTAGTGATCGCATTCGCTATTTTTCCCGGGCTTACATACCCATCAATGGTATTAAATAGCTTATAGTAACTGATTGAGATTTCAAATACCCGCACTCTATTCTTAATCAATATCCCAAGTTTCTTAAGTAGTTCTTGCTGTGTTGAATTATCGGAAGTCAGAAAAATGATATGACTCAGTTCTTTATCGCCTTTAGCTAGTGAATTTTCATAATTTTTTATGAACGCTTTCTCTCCTGTCAGTATATATCCCCGAATATTCGTTTCCCTTTCTAGAATTGTAGCATAGAGTTGATCGGTCGTTCTAAGGACTTCCCCCGTACGTTCTAAAGCTTCTGTGCAATGTTTAATTCGATTTGCAACCCAAAAAGAAACAGCACTTCCAACAACCACCAAAAAGAGGGTAATGATCGAATATGTTTTGAACTTTGAACTT
>JBDNIP010000882.1:0-2747 GCA_041688245.1 Algoriphagus sp. | reverse complement strand
TGGCGGGCCTGCCTCGCTGTGGCGGGCCCTCTTGCCAGTAAAATTAGATTACTGGCATAATTGCGGATAATCACATCAATCTTTATATTTATTGAATTGAATAGCTGTTTAAATACCATTCAGAGTCAATCATTTTCGGTTTGGATAAATTCAGTTTCAAGTCAATCTCGAAACACTAATTTCCTCACCACTATATTCTATTAATTTTTTTACTTCAATTTTCAAAAATTTTACTTGTTATAAAATTTCATTCTATATCTGATTTATACGGTAGATCTGAATTAGTTGTTCTTTCGTGTAGGTTCGTCATCACCTATCTATGGAACTCAACTCACGTGCCAATGTTGCAATTGAAGATAGAAAGTTACGGACTGACGGTAAATCGCTATATCATTGTTCTTTTTGGAATTTGGCTAAGTTTCATAGCTAGCTATTTCACCTTCGGAAAAAAGCACATTAAAATCATCCAAAACTTTCTGGCAATTTTTATGATTTTCTCATCCTTTGGTCCTTGGAGGATATTTGGCTTGACCAAGCTTATTCAAGTCAATCGCTTGATCCTATTTCTAGAAGAAAATGAATTACCGGTAGATGGGAAAATTTTGCATGAAACCCAGTGGAAGGTCACTGAGAAGTGAGGGCTTAAGGCTGAGAAAGAAATTTCGCGAATTAATTTAGATAAAATTCCTTGAAGGAAGTGAATTTGATTGTTCAATCCCTAGACGACTATCATGGGTTGCAGGATTTAGAACCCTAGTTTGATCAGGATCTGCAAGCTATGATGGTAACCTCGGACGTAAATCCAAATGCTAACTATCATAAGATGGATTGGGATAAATTGATTGTTGAAACCATAGAATTAAAATTTATTCCTTCATACACGTTGCGTGAACTTGTTAGAAATGGCAAAAATATTAAGTTAAAGGCTTTAGGAGATTTCAGTTACTCGATCATGGTATTTGAACAGCTGCTCAAATTTGAAATAAATAGCAATGGAAAAGGAATCGAGAAAGATGCTGATTATTATATTCGATTAGATCTTGAAAACGAGTCCGTTCTTCTGATTCAGGGTCGAAAAAAGGAAATACCAATCGATTTGATAGACTTCATGAAAGAGTCAGAACTCACGCAGAGAGATTATTACCATACTGTTAATTGGGATGAGCTGAGATTTGAATTTCTTTCCCACGATTTGAAATTCATTTTATTTTTTGAGTCAATAAATGTGAAAATAACTGACGAGAAATTAGCCTCACTGTCTTTAAAAACCTTTATTTTGGTCCAAGAAATAGAAAAATTATGAAAAAAATAGCTGACTCAGAAATTCGCTGGGGAATACTGGGTGTGGGAAATGTGTGTGAAGTAAAATCTGCTCCGGCAATGCAGCTGATCCCAAATAGTAAAATAGCAGCAGTAATGCGGCGCAGTGGAGATAAAGCAAAAAATTATGCGGACCGACATGGAATTCCAAAATGGTACGATGATGCGCAGCAACTTATCGATGATCCTGAAGTCAATGCCATATATATTGCTACCCCTCCAAATGCACATCTCGAGCTTTGTATTTCGGCTGCAAAAGCCGGAAAGCCTATTTATGTGGAGAAACCTATGGCCAGAACTTATGCGGAATGCCAAGAAATGATTGAAGTTTGTGAGAAGCTCCAAGTCCCGCTATACGTGGCATATTATCGGAGAAGACTTCCCCATTTTTTGAAAATCAAAGAAGTGATGGAATCCGGAGCCATCGGCAAGGTTCGAACTGTTCACATTGATCTTAAGGAAGCCTTGAATCCAGGATTGGTGGCAGAATCTGAGGAGAACTGGCGAATCAATCCTGAAATTGCAGGTGGTGGTTACTTTTTTGATTTGGCTTCTCATCAAATCGATTTATTGGATTTCTTTTTTGGTAAGATTCATCGGGCTTCTGGATTCAGTAGCAATCAAGGTGATGCTTATGATGCTGAGGATATTGTTGTCGGAAATTTTGTATTTGAAAATGGAATCTTGGGGAGTGGAAATTGGTCTTTTACAAGTGCGGAAAATTCGAGAATAGATCAAATCCAAATCTATGGAAGTACAGGTAAAATCAGTTTTGAAACCTTCGGCAAGGGTGAGTTCCTCTTAGAAGTCGATGGTAAAAAAGCCAAAAAACTCAGTTTTGAACTCCCAAAGCATATTCAGCAACCATTGATCGAAACCATTGTAGGAGACTTGCTTGGAACAGATAAATGCCCGAGTACAGGAAACTCCGCAGCACGAACCAATTGGGTGATGGATGAATTGACCAAAACAAGAATCGCCTAACACTGAAAGATTACCACTGCAAATTCTAGTCTACGTCAAAGTCAATGGTCAATTTCTGCTTGTCGATAGTTATCTGCTTGAAAAAAAATTTAATAGTTTTATTATTTTGCAGCATCTGATCGAAATCCAAGTGGATTCGATCTACCTCCTTTTCCCAAATCAATCCCGGCTTTTTAAGATTCATGAATCGTTCCACAAAAAAACTGATCAACGCATTCATTTTATAGCTAAAAGTCAATCTTCTGGGCTGAACTTCTTCAAGTAAGATCTTGACATTAAATTGAGATACTTTTATTTTAAATTGATTATTGCCTAGAAATTCAATGCTTGTTTTTTTAGCTGAAAATTTCCTTGCTAACCGTTCAAGCTCATTTGATGTAAATACTAAAAGCATACCTGGATTTTTTTATAAAAGCCCATTGACAACAATTAAACCAGATGGA
>JBDNIP010000135.1:0-16577 GCA_041688245.1 Algoriphagus sp. | reverse complement strand
TTCTTTTGCTCGAGCCAAGAAAGTCCGTAATCATGTCCTCGACCTGCAATTAGATCTGCTAATCCATCCCCATTTACGTCGGTCACAATAATCGGAATACTTGCATCTCCCAATTGAAAAACTGGATGATGAATCCATTTTCCTGTTTCTAGATCAGCCGGAGCTTCTAGCCAGCCATCGGAAATAATCAAATCTCCTCGGCCATCTCCATTTACATCACCGAAACCCAAACCATGTCCCTGAGTCTCCCAAACCGGCATCTTCTTAAATTCTCCGGATTCGGTTTTTTGATAATAAGCCAATGGTTTTCTAGGGGTGTTTGGCACAATCTCCAATATGCCATCTCCATCAATATCCCAAGCTTGCATCGTTTCGATATTACCAGTTTCTGCGATTAAGTGGATAGGCCATTCTTTGGAACTGCCAGGATTTTCTTTCCAGATGAGTTTGCCTTCAAACCAGCCTCCAGTGATAAAGTCCATTCGTCCATCCCCGTTTACATCCATGGGAATAGTCCCAAAATCCTCATAATATTCCCCGAAGCGTTTGACTTGGCCGATCATACTTCTATCGATGAATTCTGGTCCTTTGTACCAAAAGCTTCCTGATACCAGATCTGGATTTCCATCATTATCCACGTCTATGATTCCGACCGACTCATAGCTTTCGAATGCGATGAGTTGTTTTTCGAATGCGATAGTTTGTCCTTTTGCAGAAAAAAGAGCGATTAAAAAGAGGGGAGTTAAGAGGTATTTCATCAAATCAAGATAGGGGAATTGTTGAATAAATGAATCCTGTGGTGAAATCCCTCTTGTCGATTTTAGAATGACGAATTACGATTTACGAGATTATTAAGTACTTCAACCATTCAATGACGAGGTGTCCTTATCTGAAAGCAATCTTTCAACGATCCAACCTACAAACTTTCAGTTATCCAATTCTCCAGGCTAGATGGCCCTAATCTCCATTCTCTAAATCTCTCTAATCTTCCAATTTTTCATTCTTCCAATCTTAAAATTCCAATCACTTCTCCATCGGATGGATCTTCAACAACTCTGAAGCATTCCAGAGGTCTTGCTTATCCTTGATTTCTGCCCGGATTTTTTTGACCAAATCAGGTGATATTGGCGATGCATTATTTCCGAAGGAATTTCTAACATACGTCAAGACAGCTGCCACTTCGGTATTGTCCAACATACCCTCATAAGGAGTCATCGGTACTTGGCCTGGATAGACTTTGCCAGCCACTTCCATTTCGCCCATGATTCCTTTTAAGACAAGTTTGATCATTCGCTCAGGACTGCCAGTCACCCAAGGCGTTCCTCGAAGTGGAGGAAATTGTGAAGCTGATAGTCCACCTCCATCTGCCTGATGACAAGTGGAGCAGTAGCCTTCTTTAGCATAGATTTCTTTCCCAAGGATAAATAACTCCCGATCCGAACCAGTCAAGGACGATTTGATATCTTCCTCTTTCTTCTGTGTAACTGAAAGTCCATTTAAATGTGCGACAGCTGTTTCCAGCGTGCCTTTGATCCAGCTATTATCCTGTGGTTGCTTTTCAGCCTCTCCCAAAATTGGGAGGCCTCTTTCCCTTGAAAGCCAGCTGGCTGCCACGATTGCTTCCATTCGTACTTGACCATTTGGATCTTTGGCAGCTGCCATCAGTAGCTCACCTTGATCTTTGACTTGGTGACCAGTGTAGCGTACCACTCGAGTGGCAGCAGCGCGAACCCGGTGATCTGTAGATTTTGCCATTTGATGGAGAAGCTCTTGATCCACCTGATTTGCTCCCCAAGTCACCCAAAGTGCTTCCAGTCGATTATGCTCATAATTCGCCTCATTCTGATCCAAGTTTGCTACCCAATTTTTTACTGCTGCGGTAACCTCACCTTTTTCTCTTCCACGCAATTCACGACGGGTGCGATAGCGAGTTCTGTATTCTGGTAATTTTAGATTTTCCAGTAATTCAGGGATGCTGGCACCATCAATTTTTGCTGGCGTAATTAAAGGTCTGCTGGGATAAGTGATTCGATAGATCCGACCATGTACATGATCTCTGAGTGGATCACGGGCGTTGTGCTGCATGTGGCCGATGAGGATATTGTGCCAATCTACGATATAGAGTGAACCATCCGGCGCAAATTCCATATCAACTGGACGGAAATTTCGATCTGCTGAGTAGACAAGATCTTGGCGGAATTTAGTATGAAAACCAACTTCGTCTTCCACCATTTGATGCTGTTTGGTGCCGAGGAACCCAATGGTGTTATTGATGATCATATCTCCCTGTACTTCATCAGGGAAGTGGCGGCTATGGATAAATTCCAATCCAGATGTAGGACGAACCATCTGGGCTTTTTCGATCAGGTTTGGACCTTTGTAATTGCCATTGCCGTAGCGAGGCAAAGTTGATCCTGGAAGCATCCAGTTTACATTTGGACCGGAAGTTTCGGCATAGAAGTTTTGTCCATAGTCATCAAAAGCAATTCCCCAAGGGTTTGGGATACTCACTTGATTGACTCGCTCAAGCTGATGGCGCTTAGGTTGGTACCGGTAGAAACCACCATTTGTTGCGCGAACTGGACCATAAGATGTCTCCATGTTGGAATGTAAAAATACACCTTCAGCCATATAGATGGCACCGGATTCATCTGTGGTGAAGGCCGAAATCGCATGGTGCGTATCATGATCGTCAAATCCACTCAATAAAATTTCTTTTCGGTCTGCTTTATCATCTCCATCATCATCGATCAAAAGAATCAAGTCATTTCCCTGAGACACATAGACTCCTTCGGCGGCTAATTCAAATCCAACCGGAATGTGAAGTTGATCTGAGAATGTTGTTTGCTTGTCTGCTTTGCCGTCATTGTCTGTGTCTTCAAGAATTATCAGCTTATCCTTTGGGCGAGGATCTCCGGGCTTATAATGCGGATAGCTAGGCATCGTGGCTACCCAAAGTCTCCCTTTATTGTCAAAGGAAAGCTGAACAGGATTTGCCAAATCTGGAAATTCTGATTCGGAAGCGAAGAGCTCAATTTTATAGCCTGGGGCTGTTTTGATTTCTTTCAGGGCTTCTTCTCCATATTTATATTCCAAGCTCCCATTTTTATCTGGGTTAAAATTGGTTTGAACAGCTGGAAGTGCTTGTGTTTTCGCATCCGCCACTGTCAGATCTTTAAGTTCGCCTTTTGTCGCCATCCAGATTGCGGAATCTCGAATTGTAGTCATTTGACGAATTTTTGCTAACTCAAAAGGGTAATTGTCAGGTCCGAATGGATCATATCTTCTTCCAAATACATGGACTCCGTTGGGAATTTTATAATCATTTTTCCAAAGCCAATTCTTTTCTATTACTGCTTCTTCAACTAAAGTGCGGTCAACATTAGGTTGTACACGACCCCCAAAAAGTTCGTCTGCAAGGAGTTTTGAAAGTTTTTTATAACCCTCCTCATTAAGCTGCGATCCATCAATGGTCAGATCCAAATCCGATTCAGCGTACCATTTTAAACTTGGAGTAAAAGCATTTACGAAAGGCACCTTATTCAGGGCGGCAACTTCAGACATTGCCTCAGTATAAATTTCAATCAACTCGTTTTGAGCTTTTCCGTTGGGTACATCAATTTTTCCAGAGAGGTCTTCCATAGCAATCGGGGAAACCAATGCCAATTGAGGTAAGGTATCGCCATTGTATTTCTGTCGTTTGCTATGCTTGATCCAGGCATCCAGTTCAGCTTTGAAATTATCTAGACCTGCTTTGCCTTTAAAAGACTCATTAAATCCAAAAAATCCAATCACTACATCTGCTTTCAATCGGTTGAGCCATTCGTCTGGCTTTTCCAAAAATCCCTCACTTCCAGATGGGGTGGCATACTCATCCTGAAAATCTTGTGCACCTGGAAAAGCCCAGGGATCTTTGGTCCCAGATCGTGGCCGAAAACCCGGCGTATCCGCAGGGTCGCAGAGATTGCGAATGATCAAGTCCTTTTCTGGAAATCTCGTGTAAAGCTCCGTCTCAAAGTCAGGATAATGCATCATCCTCGAGCCAAGGTTATTTCCAACTATACTAATGGTAGTATTTTTTTCAAGCTGAATTTTTTGGTCAGGATTACAAGCCAAAAAAAATAAACTAATAAGAATTAAGGTGATTGGGCTGAAAGAACGAAGGAACGAATTCATAGTAGAATTTTAGATTACTATGCAGTATAGCAATAATGTAGGAAATTTCAAAAAGGCATAAATTATATATTAAAAATATCAAATTTAAATTTATTAAGACATACAGTAAAAATAAAATACTGTCCTGTTCTATGCTGTTATATATAATTTAAATTACAAGTATGAACTTCATTTTAAAAAAGACTTAGTTATTTAAATTTTATTTTCCATTTTGCGCTACACTAATATAAATGTCTGAATATTAATTATTTTATCAGGATGGGACAGGATAGGACCCGATTAGTTAAGGGTCTAATTGTATGACGTTTCATATAACTTTTAAACCCTGAATTATGAGAAAAAACTATCTATCTAAAGTAATTTTCCGCTACATCGGATTTTTATTTCTTATGTTTAGCATAAGCGTAACGAGTTTTGGACAGAGCCAACCTGTAACAGGTACAGTAATATCTGAGCAAGAGCCAGTGCCTGGAGCTTTGGTTCAGATAAAAGGAACCCAAAGGGGTACAATTACCGATATCGATGGCTCCTTTTCAATAAATGTTATGCCAGGAGAAATTCTGGTGGTAAGTTTTATAGGATATACGACCAAAGAAATTACTGTATCAGCTGGCCAGACCAACTTTCCCATTGATTTGGACCTCTCTACCTCAGATCTTTCTGAGGTAGTGGTGGTGGGTTATGGTACTCAGAAGAAATCAGATTTAACCGGAGCTGTTGGTTCGGTAGGTGAAGCACTTTTAAAAGAAAGACCTTCAGCTTCCCTTAATCAAGCACTTTCAGGCCGGGTACAGGGAGTAAACGTTTCAGTAAACTCAGGAAGACCAGGTGGCCGTGCAAATATCAGAATCAGAGGAAATACTTCAGTTAGTATTGCAAATGATCCCCTTTATGTAATAGACGGAGTCATTCTTCACGCTGCAGGTTTGGCAAATGGCAGTACTCCAATCGATTTTATCAACCCAAATGATATTGCTTCAATAGAAGTATTAAAGGATGCCTCCGCGACTGCAATTTACGGAGCTCGTGGAGCCAACGGGGTAATTTTGGTTACTACAAAAAGAGGAAGTAAAACCGGTGGAACTGTCTCCTATGATGCTGATTTCAGCATGGGAGTTTTGCCTAGAAAAATCTCTTTGCTCAATTCAAAGGAATTCCTGGCCACTGAAGATTTGGCTTATCAAAATGCGCAAAAATATGATCCTAATGGATGGGCAAGGGGAATTTACAGAGACCCGAAACTTAAAAGAACCGATCCTAAGCTTTTTGATGCCAATGGTAACCCATTATATGATACCGATTGGCAAGATGAGTCTTTCCAGGAAGCTTTTACACAAAATCATCAATTGGCTTTCACCGGAGGAAATGCTGACGATAGTTATGGGGTTTATCTCGGATACAGAGATGAAGCAGGCTTGGTAAAGGAATCTTGGCTCAAGCGGTATGCTGCAAGATTTGTTTTTGACAGTCAGGTCAAAAAATGGCTGAAAGTTGGGGGTACTTTAAGCTACAATGATCAAAAAGAAAGTCAGGTAGATCCAGTGGGTAGCGGCGGTATCATCGCTATGCGTCAGGTATTGGAAGCTTTGCCAATCATTCCTGTAAGATATCCTGACGGTACATGGGCGGGAAATGAAGATTATCCCGGTATGGAAGGAGGCAATAATCCGCTGCAAGTGGCAAAAGAGCGAATTTACCTCATAAATACTCAAACTGTGATCGGTAACGTTTATGCGGACTTTTTTCTCGCCAAAGGACTGGTACTAAGATCTACGCTTGGGGTTAATATCATCAATCAGAGAGTCGATTATTACGGTAGCAAGAGTCTGAACTTCATCGCCAGAAATCAGGGTGGAGACGGCTTTGTTACCAATGACAGACTTAATTCTTGGCAATTTGAAAATTATCTTACCTATACCAGGGAATTCAATGAAAAACACTCCTTAAACGCGATGTTCGGACTTTCCTGGCAGGGTGTTGACCGATTAAACTCCACAGCAAGAGCGCAAAATTTCCCGGATGACTTTTTCACGTTCAACAATTTGCAAGCAGGGGCCAATCCGATCCCGCCGACATCCAATAGGGTGGCCTATGGATTGAATTCTTACTTTGGCCGATTGAATTATAGCTACAATCAGAAGTACCTGTTTACACTGACTGGAAGGGTGGATGGTTCTTCCAAGTTTAGTCAAGCTAATCGATTCGCATTCTTCCCTTCAGCTGCTGCTGCATGGAAAGTTTCTGAGGAGGACTTTTTGAAAGAAAGTGAACTTATTTCCAATCTTAAATTGAGAGCCAGCTATGGTCAGACTGGTAACTCTGAGATTACAGCCTATCAAGCAGATGCAGGGATGGGTAACTACGCTGTTATTTTCAATAACCAAAGAGAAACTGGAGTTGGAGTTGGCAGGTTAGCTAATCCGAATTTAAGATGGGAAAAAACTTCTCAGTTTGATATTGGTGCAGAAATCGGCTTTTTACAAAACCGAATTACTTTCGAAATTGATCTTTATCGCAAAGTTACTGAAGACATGTTGTTGAGTGCACCTGTACCTTCGAGTAGCGGATATACTACGGTAAGTAAAAATGTGGGTAGTTTGGAGAACAAAGGCATAGAGTTGGGTATAAACACAGTGAATTTTGAGAAAACTGATTTCTCATGGAATACGACATTCAATTTGTCTATCAACAAAAACAGAGTAACTGCACTTGCAGGCGGAGCCGATATCTTTTTGGGATCTACCATTGTCAGGGCAGGTGAACCGGTAGGTTCTTTCTTTGGATTTATCCACGAAGGCACTTGGAGTACTAGCGAGGAATCTATAGCTGCGGAGTATAATAAAAGACCGGGTGATATTAAGTATCAGGATGTGAACAACGACGGAAGAATAAATGATGCTGATCGGGTTGTTATCGGAAGAGGCATTCCTGCTGCATTTGGAACATTCTACAACACCTTTACTTACAAAAACTTCGACTTAATTGTAGATATACAATATATGGTCGGCAATGATGTGTTATTTAGAAGTAAGCATTCAGCTGAAGACAGACAGGGAATAGCCAATAGTTTTAGTACTGTTTTGAATGCATGGACACCCGATAATCAGGAAACGAATATAGCTCAAATCAGACCTCTAACGGCTGGCTACAACACCTTTAATGATACAGACAGGGTTCAGGACGGATCGTTTGTGAGAGGTAGAAACTTGATGTTAGCCTACAATTTTGCTCCTGAAGTCTTAGAAAGACTGAAAGTTGCTAGAATGAGGACTTTCTTCGCTGTTCAGAATTTCTTTCTCAGTACTGAATTTCAGGGATATGATCCTGAAGTATCAACTTCCGGAGCTGCCTTTGACCAAGGTGTAGATCTATACGCCTATCCAAAGCCGCGTGTCTTTATGTTAGGTTTCAATATAACTCTGTAATCTCCATTAAAATTTAAGAATCATGAAAAATATAAAGCATTATACAAGAATATTCTCCCTTGGAATCCTAATGATTTTAATGGTGGGATGTATGGACTTTTTGGATGAATCGGACAAATCTAATTTCACTCTGGATAATTATTTCACTAAACCGGAACATGCAACAAGTGTGGTCAATTCCATTTACGAAAGTTTAAGACCGATAACTGGAAGCGGATTTGGTGGAGGAGCTTGGATGATGGTTGAATTTGCAACAGGTCTTGCCAAAACTGAATTAGGGCAAGCACAGAATAGCCTTTTTATAAGGGATTTAATAAACAATTCAGATAATGCTTATGGCCAAACAATTTGGACTAGTTATTACAGAGGTATTGCCAATGCAAATCTGGCAATATCAAAAATACCTACCATTACCATGAATGAGACCTTGCAAAAGAGGTTAATTGGGCAGGCTAAATTTATGAGAGCTTACTATTATTTTAATTTGGTAAGATTATTCGGAAACATTCCATTGATTACCGAGCCGATTGATCTTTCCTCTGAAGATCTTTATGCCAAGCCTGCAAATCCTGCTGATGTTTACACTCAAATCGTTAAAGATTTGACTGAAGCAGAGGGTTCTGGATTGCCGATGATGGATGCTACAGGTAGAGCTTCAATGGGTGCGGTTAAGTCTCTGCTGTCAAGTGTTTATTTAACTATGGCCGGGTATCCTCTTCAGAAAGGAAATGAATATTATAAATTGGCTGCAGACAAGGCGAAGGAAGTTATTGATTCTAAAGCATTCTCTTTATTTCCTTCTTATTCTGACTTACGCAATCCGGACAAAAAGAATATTGGTGAAAACATATTCATGACCCAATTTGTCGCATTTCTTTTGCCATCATCTTGGCAGGGTTCAATTGTTCCTTACAACAGAGGTATTTCACAGTACAGGGATGAAACAGGCGGAATATTTGCACACGAGGACTTTGTAAAATCATATGAACTAAATGACAAGCGCACCAGAGAAAAAGAGTTTTATTACACCAGTTTTTCACTCAGATCCGATAGAACTAAAACACTGCAGCTAGGTGATTATTATATCTATAAGCATTTTGACGAAATTGCTCAGTTGGGGACAACTAGCAGTGGAATGAACTGGCCTATCCTGCGTTATGCAGAGGTTTTGTTGATTTTTGCTGAAGCATCAAATGAAGCTAATGCTCCAAATAACTTAGCTTACGAGGCAGTCAATTCAATTAGAACTAGGGCAGAATTACCGAATCTTGCTAATTTGTCCAAGGAGCAACTTAGAGAAGCAATCTGGAGAGAAAAATTCTTTGAGCTTTCCTACGAAAATAAAACCTGGTTTGATATGGCTCGAATTCGTAAAGCATTCAATGTAAAAACCAGACAATTTGAGGAGTTTGTAGGTCATAAATTTGTGTATGGTCCCACGTTGAAAGAAAGAGAGTTATTGTTTCCTATTCCAACAGGGGAGATGAGAAATAATACTAATCTTGTTCAGAATTCCGGGTATTGACCTTAAAAAACCAAACTGTAATGACATTTAAATAAGATCAGTAAAAGCCATTTCTCTGGAACGTTTGGAGAGGTGGCTTTTTTAGTTTTGTCTCAGTATTTATCAACAATAAGACCGCATCAATAAAAAAATTGAAATGGTTGGCATTCAGGATTATGAAGAACACCCGGAAGTAACTTGATTTATATGTTTAGAAAAAGATTATGGATTTATTACTGAACATTAGCATTTTTTCAATGCTAAACGAAGCGGTTAATGTTTGAATATAATAATCCACATTCCATCCAATCCCTGCAGACCAAATCCGGATCAATCCTGCAACTACACAAAACTCCGGTTATTAATTCGTCATAAGTACTACCCAAAGACTTGATTACCCATTTATTTTCCAGTTAAAAGTTTTAAATTAAAAGACTGATTTAGAGGAAAATAGATAGACAATCAAATTTTTACAAAAATCAGAATAACTAGATGCCTTTAAAAATGAAATCAATGCCGAACAGTAAGGGAAATTATTCTTTTTTGGGAAAGGTGCTGATCACTTCACTCTTTGTCGTGATTCCATTCTATTCATCATTTGCCCAAGTTTCTGCACATGGACTGAAAGAACGAAGGAACGAATTCATAGTAGAATTTTAGATTACTATGCAGTATAACAATAATGTAGGAAATTTCAAAAAGGCTTTTCTAACGGTTTTATTACGTGTTAATAATATATGATTATCGTAATAAATATATAGTTTAAATAATATATTATCCTGTTCTGGACTAATAAAAATATAATACATAGTTGTAGAGTAAATTTCAATTTTATAAAAAATTACCAGCCCTTTAATTGAGGATTTACCATCCTGTTGTAAATAATTGATTATTAATCTCTTTTTCAGGATTGTACAGGACAGATTGAGGCTAGTTTGGAGGCTAATTGATTAATATTTTTATAATAATTAAACCCCGAATTATGAAAGAACATTATCTACTTAAAGTGACTGTTCGATATGTAGGATTGTTACTTATTACTTTTAGTATATGTGTTGCGAGTTTTGGGCAGAGCCAATCTGTAACAGGTACAGTGATGTCTGAGCAAGAGCCAGTGCCTGGAGCTTTGGTTCAGATAAAAGGAACCCAAAGAGGTACAATTACCGATATCGATGGATCCTTTTCAATAAATGTTGAATCAGGAGAAATCATGGTGATAAGCTTTATCGGATATGTCACCAAAGAAATCGCAGTTACAGGGGGACAGGCTAATTTTAATATTTCACTGGATCTTTCCGCCTCAGATCTTTCTGAGGTAGTGGTAGTAGGTTATGGATCTCAACGAAAAGCAGATATATCTTCTGCTGTATCGGTTATTAATATGGATGCTATTGGGAATGTTCCAACCACAAGCGTCTCAAGACTTCTTCAAGGTCAGGCACCGGGGGTTCAAGTAAGACAACAATCAGGACGGCCGGGGGAGGAAATGCAAATTACAATTAGAGGTTTAGGCTCCTTAGGCGCAGGAAGTCAGCCATTATTTGTTGTGGATGGGTTTCCAATAGGAAATTCTTTAGGACAAAGTATCAACCCTACGGATATTGAAACCATCACTGTATTGAAAGACGCTGCTTCCACCTCAATTTATGGAGCAAGGGGATCTAACGGGGTAGTTTTGATTACAACCAAAAATGGAACAGAAGGGAAAGTGGGGCTTGAAGTGGTTGTAAATCAAGGTATAACTAACTTGCCCGACAATCGAAGAACCAAAATGATGAATGGGGTGGAATTTGCAACATTCAAAAATGAAAGCTTTGTAGATAAGATCCGATATTTCGGTAAAAGAGAACCTTCGATAGAGGAGATTCCATTAGATTTTAGATATCCCGAGCAAACTGCGATAAGTACAGATTGGTTTGACGAAATCATGAACCAAAATGCAAAATTCCAGAATGTCAATGCCACGCTAACTGCCGGTAAAGGCGACATCCGCTCTTTGATCTCTGTTGGGTATGTCAATCAAGAAGGAGCAGTAATTCAAACTGATTTTGACAGATTCAACATCAGAGCGAACGTGGGTGGTAAAATCAATGAGTTTTTAACTATGGGAGTGAATTTGTCGGCATCCCATTCCAGAGAAAATTATACTCCGACCGACGGCCGTGATGCAATTATAGGTAGAGCTCTTTGGGCAGACCCAAGATATCCTGTTTACAAAGAAGACGGTACTTTCAACCCCTATATTGGAGGAACAGGCGGGGTTTTCGGTACAGCCAATGTGGTTCAGGAACTATATGAAACGACTCGAAAACTTAACACTAATAATTTGATGTCTAATGCGTTTTTAGAAGTGTCATTTTTGAAAGACTTCAAGTTCAGAACTGTTGTAAATGCAAATATCACTGGATCTCAGCAGAAAGAATTCAGACCATCTACTTTGGCAGGTGGAGGTTTCAATCAACCCCCTCCAAGAGAGGCTACACTCATAGAACGTACTGTGGGAACTTTGAATATTTCGGCTGATCAATTGCTTTACTATTCAAAGACAATCCAAAAACACAGAATTGACGCGCTCCTAGGGTTTTCAGCCCAAGAGGAAAATACCAATTTTCTTCAGGGGAATGGAAACGAATTCGCAAGTGATAAAACCAAATCCCTAAATGCGGCTGTACGAACCACTTCTACCTCAGGGGAATTTGGTTGGAGCTTACTAGCGTATTTTGCAAGAGCCAACTATGCCTACAATGACAAATACCTCTTCTCAGCAACATTCAGAAAAGAAGGAAGTTCCAGATTCGGGACAGATAATAAGTATGGTAATTTCCCTGCTTTTTCAGCAGGCTGGAGACTTTCTGAAGAAAATTTCTTCCCAAAAACCAATTTGATTACAGATCTTAAACTAAGAGGTAGTTACGGTATTACAGGTAATAATGCCATTGGTAATTACTCAAGCCTAAGTGTAATGAGAGCTTCCAACTATGTATTTGGAAGAACAATTGGAACCGGCTTAATTCTTTCAAATTTCGCTAACAGTGGTTTGGGATGGGAACAATCCCAACAAACTGACATAGGGCTAGACTTGTCTTTGTTTGAGAATAAGGTAATAATTACAGCCGAGTATTATAACCGTATTACTGACGACATGCTCCTCTCAGTTGAAATGCCTTCTATTTCTGGTTTTACTCAATCCTTGGATAATGTAGGACAAGTAAGAAACTCTGGGATAGAACTTGGCTTAGACTTCCGGACCAAAGTAAACAGAGTAAACCTTCGCACTAATCTAAATCTTACGTTTAACAGAAATGAGGTTCTTGAACTAAGAGGAGGTGCAGACGCAATTTGGAACGGAAGTTTTTACGGAGCCAACAATGTTTCAAAAGTAGGAAGGCCGATGGCTATGCTTTATGGATTTAAGATGATGGGAATCTTTCAATCTGATGAGGATGTTAAAAATTGGCCTACTCAGGACGGAGCTATTCCCGGTACCTACAAGTATTTTGACGCGACTGGCGACGGGATAATCTCCTATGATCAGAGAGACATGGTTGAGATAGGAAATCCTCACCCGGCAATGCTTCTAGGTTGGACTTTAGGGGGTGATGTGGGAGGATTTGATTTCAATTTTCTATTCACAGGTGCCTTCAACTACGATATGATGCGGAATATTGAGGCTACTACCATGAACATGGACGGAGTATTTAATATTCTTCAATCAGGAGTGAATCGATTTAGATCCACCGATATGCCTGGAGACGGAAGAGGTGCTACTTCAAATACTTGGAAATGGCAGAGGGAAGCTAACTCAAGATACGTTTATGATGCTTCGCATGTTTGGCTAAGAAGCGTCACGCTAGGATATTCCTTACCGCTAAATGTCATCAAGTTTAAAACAAGATTATTCTTTAGTGGAGAGAATTTATTCCTATTTACTGATTACCCAGGAACCAATCCCGATGTAAGCAGAGGAGGAGAAATAAATATAGGGAGAGATGATGAGGCCTATCCTGTTCCAAGAACTTTCACATTTGGAGCAACTATCAGTTTTTAAAAAAAGAAATATGAAAAAGATACTTATATATTTTCAGACATTGATTGTAGCTGTTGGTCTTGGTTCTTGTGCAGAGGATTTCCTTGATAAGACTGACCCTACGGCTTTGGTTTCAGACACATTCTATGGAACAGACCGGGAAGTAACGCAAGCCGTAACAGGTATTTATGGAATGCTAAGAGGTTACTTTAATAATCACTGGCAATTCACTGAATTCATAACCGATAATACATCCTTACACTTCAATGTTGGAAATCGAGGGCAGGGCCCTGCATTGGAGGCTATTGAATACTGGCAATACAACGCAGGAACACCAAATTTTGCCTCGCTTTATAATAATACGTATAACATTTTGGTAAACATTAATACCACTTTGGAGAAGCTGAAAACCTCCACTGCCAGCCAAGTCATCAAAGATCGGTCAGAAGGTGAATTAAAAGTAATTAGAGCCTATTTATACTTTGATCTGGTGAGGTTATTTGGGGATGTCATTATTGTAACTGAACCAATAAAGACCCCTGCTGATGCATTTCAATTACAGCGAAGTCCTTCAGAAGCAGTTTATAGTTTGGTTCTAGCTGATCTAAGTGATGCGATAAATTTACTTCCAGTCAATTACTCAGCGAACGAAGTCGGAAGAATAACCAAAGGAGTCGCATTAGCTATGCAAGGAAGAGTGAGACTAGATCGTAAAGAATACGCCGAGGCAGTTACTTCATTAAAACAAGTCCTTACTCTTGGATATGGTCTACTTCCTAACTACGCTGACGTATTCAAACCTGAAAATAAAAACCATAAAGAATCAATTTGGGATGTTCAATATCAAGGGGAAAACTTGTTCGGAGTCAACAGTTCTTTCATCTACATCTTTGCTCCTCTCGCTTCACAAGGGGCGGTAATTAAATTCCCTGGGCAAGACGGAGGCGGGTGGAATATCCCATCAAAAGAATTCATATCCCTTTACGAATCTGGAGATGATCGTAAGTCAGTATCTCTTAAAGAAGGATATACCAATAATAGTGGACAACTGGTACCAGTGCCTTTCATTAATAAATATAACAATCCACATTCCATCCGTGGTGTAACTAATGATAATTGGCCAATCATCAGATATTCTGATGTACTGCTAATGCTTTCTGAGGCAATCAACGAGACAAGTGGTCCTACATCAGAAGCGTATGAGTACCTGAATTCGGTACGCGTGAGGGCGACACTCGCTCCGCTAAATGGTTTGGATAAAAGTCAGTTTAGAATTGCAGTACTAAAAGAAAGAAGAATTGAACTTGCATTTGAAAACCACCGATGGTTTGACTTGAAGAGAACGTTGAGTGCCTCTGAAATAAAAAATTTATTGAATGCGTATGGCAAAAAAGAGCGAGAAGATCCCACAACCAGTCGGGGCGGTATACCTTTCTCCCAAGAAGATTACACTTTTGAGGAATACCAAATTCTCTTTCCAATCCCTGCAGACCAAATCCGGATCAATCCTGCAACTACACAAAACCCCGGTTATTGATTCGTCATAACTACTACCCAAAGATTTGATCATCCATTTATTTTCCAGTTAAAAGTTTTAAATTAAAAGAGTGATTTAGAGGAAAATGGATAGACAATCAAATTTTTACAAAAATCAGAATAACTAGATGCCTTTAAAAATGCAATCAATGCCGAACAGTAAGGGAAATTATTCTTTTTTGGGAAAGGTGCTGATCACTTCACTCTTTTTCGTGATTTCATTCTATTCATCATTTGCCCAAGTTTCTGCACAGACCATCTCCGACTTTTGGCTTTGGCAATTCTTTGGAAGACTTCATCCGTTGATTGTTCATTTCCCGATTGCCTTACTGATTTTTGCGGGAGCACTGGAATTAGTTACTATTCGCAAGTACAACTCTAAATTCCGTCCAGGGATTCAGATCCTTGTCCTGATCGGAGCAGTCAGCGCAGTAATTGCGGCGATGTTTGGATGGTTGCTGGCAAACTCGGATGGCGTCCAAGGTGAACTCCTGGACTTGCATCAGCAGGTAGGAATAGCTACGGCAGTTTTGAGCTTATTTGTTCTTTTCTTCCTCTACAAAGTCAGTAAAAATCCGCTTCCTAATCAGATTAAACTTTTTCGCACTTCATTGTTAATCGCATGCTTAGGGGTGTCGGTTACCGGACACTTCGGAGCCTCATTGACACATGGTGAGGAATTCCTCACCGATATGCTCCCTTGGAATGAAGACTTCGAAGCACCCGAATCTTTAACTGTCAACCTTGCCGAGTTTACTTCTGATCTTTCAGAAAATCAGGAGATGCTTCTGGTGACAAACGTTCGATCTGTGCTGGCCCACAATTGCTATAAATGTCATTCAGGTTCAAAAATCGAAGGGGAACTCAGACTCGATGAGAAAGAATACATCTTTAAAGGTGGAGAAAATGGTCCAGTTATTTCTCCTGGAAACCCTTCTCAGAGTGAATTGATTCGGCGAGTTTCCCTCTCCAAGAACCATAAAGATGCGATGCCCTCCAAAGGTAAATTGCTTTCAAAAGAAGAAATTGCACTTCTTACGCTTTGGATTGAAAAAGGTGCGCCCTGGCCCGAAGGTGTCTCCCAACAGTCACTTTACCGAGTAGCTGATTTAGCTCCAAGAAAACCTAGTCTCCCAGCTGCTAAGGCTGGATTGGAAAATCCGATTGATCGTTGGGTGGATCAGTATTTCCAGGCAAATGAAATCAATTGGAATGCTGCGGTCGATGATCGGACTTTCCTTAGAAGAATCTATCTGGATGTCATCGGACTTTTGCCAAGTCCAGAAGATTTACAAGGTTTCCAAGATGATCCCAATCCACAAAAAAGGCAACTCATTGCACAGCAGCTGTTGGATCAAAAAGAGGACTACACGCAGCATTGGATGACTTTCTGGAATGATATCTTGAGAAATGATTACACTGGAACGGGATACATTACCAGAGGTCGGTTTGCGATTACGGGCTGGCTCTATACCTCCATCAGAGATAACAAGGCCTACGATCTATTTGTAAAAGAACTCCTCAACCCGACTGAAAAATCGAAAGGCTTTATTGAAGGAATCCGCTGGAGAGGCACTGTCAATGCAAGCCAGCGAACTGAAATGCAAGCGGCTCAAAATGTGGGTCAGGTGATCTTAGGACTTAATCTCAAATGTGCTTCCTGTCATGACAGCTTTATAAGTGATTGGAAACTGGAAGAGGCCTATGCCTTTGCAAATGTTTTTGCGGACTCCACTTTGGAAATCAGTCGATGTGAAATCCCAACTGGGAAGTTCGCTAAAACTGAGATTCTTTGGGAAGAGCTTGGTAACATTGACAGTACTGCTTCCAAAGCACAAAAGCTTCTTCAATTAGCTGATAAACTGGTTCAGCCTTCCAATGGAAGAATGTACCGCACGATCGTGAATCG
>JBDNIP010000134.1:0-2897 GCA_041688245.1 Algoriphagus sp. | reverse complement strand
TTTTAGGTTTAATGTTTAACCATTTCCAATAAAATTTAGTAATTTTAAATATTATATATTAATCACCCATCAGTAACAGTTTTAATTATTTATTGTCTCAATAATTTTTAATTTATCGTGAGAGTTAGACTTATATTTTCCTTAAAAAACAAAGGTTCGTACTTACCATTTCATCATCAGTACATACTAGCCCAATTCTTAAAAGGAGTAATTGTTAAAGGCGGTAGAGAAGAATTTTTCAACTACAACTATTTCAATTTTTCTGGACTAAAAGGACAGACCAAAGTAAGTAGAAGCGGATTGCATTATTATTCCAGTTTAGTGACCTTAGTATTATCCTCGCAAAGCGAGGAATTTATGGATTATCTGTTGGAACAGGTATTTGCAACTCCAAAAATTGAATTAGGAAACTTAATCTTAGTGCCCGAATACACTGAAATCGAGTCAGAACCAACGTTAGAACCTTCAAACAAATTTGTATGTATCTCTCCATTGGTTCTGATCACACCGGCATTCAACGAGGAAGCTGGAAAACGATTTATAAATCCTGACAGCGACGAATTTTCAGACCTACTATATGAAAGTACATTAACTAGAATGGAACGTTCCAGTTGGTATACACCGGAACAAATGGAAACTTTCTACAAATTCCAAGTTGTCCCTGATATGGTTTATGTAAATAAACTTAAAGATGCACAGAAAAAGTTTGCTCGAATCTATGCTGTTTATGATATGGATGTGAAATATGAAGTCAGAGGTTATACGCTTCCAATCACACTGTATGCCGCACCTGAAGTTCAGGATTTCGTATTTAAATGTGGTCTAGGAGCATTTACTCATAAAGGTTTTGGAATGCTTGACCTCGCAAATCATGGAACAGGGATAAGAACTGAGACTTATAAGTTCAAGCGAGAAGGTTTTGTCCCTTATAAGCCTTCCGAGCGAATCCGCCAAAATGTGGCACCAGAAGAGGCCTCCGAAGAAACTGAGGATCAACAGCCGAAAGATTAAGCTGAAAAACCTACTAAATTAAAATTTGGTAGGTTTTTTTATAGTCGTCTCTTGTTGGGATTGAGATTGATATAGCTTACCAACTGGTCGTATCGAGAACCTAGGTTTCTAAAATATACAAGTACTTCATATTCATTTTCTGTCTCGAAATAACTTCCTTCGAAAGAATCTGTAGTGAATCCTTCTACGCCATTTAATGCATACTGATAGTCATACCAGCCCTGCTTGAGTAAAAGAGTTGTTTGATATACTTTCATTTTATTATCCCAAACCATTTTTGCTTCCAGCGATTTTCCCCATTGAGTCAGAGAACCAATTAAGAACACAGGGGTAGGACTTTCCTCGATTTTGAATCGGAAAGTAACCAATATGTATTCACTTTCAATGTCAGGATTTCCTCCTGGCCGATCATTAGTATAGATAAAATATTGCCCATTTAGGTCAAGGTACTGCGAATAGACCTGATCTTGTCTAGGAAGATTGATATTCGCATCAGCATAAATGACATCTGCTTCTACGGTGATATTTGCAATATTGACACCCGTGGCTCGTATAAATCGCAGGTCTACAAATCGGAATTCATTTCCTGCATCAAATTCATTTTTACCGTCAAACAGTTCATATCGAAGAATCTTGGAGCTTTCATTCATGAACGTTGGTTTCTGAATAAGCTTTGAATTATCCCAGCGTTGATTTTGTCTCAACACCACTTTGATCTGATTAATGGGGTCCATCACCTCACCTTTTGAATAGTTAATGATTGTATTAATCTGTTGAGTCCCCCTTCTGTTAGATGTCTGAGACGGTGGTACAATGGCTGCGCCTACTGTAAAAAGCTCCTCATAAACCATAAATCTTTTGGTGAAAGCGACTTCAGACTCATCCCTTCCTCTATAGACTTTTAGGATATAATTCCCCGACTTAGTCACCCGAGGCAACTGAAATCTGTAATGGATGTAAGGAATTCGAGTGTTGATAGCGTAATCATAATCTTGGATGTTAAATTCATTGAAGGTCGAAAGGAAATCATTATCACGCAATTGAGATTTCTTCCAATCAGCATCACAATGAATCAGCTTGGCACTATATAATTCAGGATCGAAAGCCAAATCATCAAACAGTAACTGTAGAGAACCTGATCCATTCAAAGAAACCACTGGAGAATCCAGCTGACTGGCATCATCAATCCCAGTGGGAAAAACTCTTACAGACTGAATGTGATCTTTATAGACTTTATCCTCAATTTGCGTGTAGCCTTCAGCCAATAAGCTGAAACATATACCTAGTGTTAGCAAAAACTTCCTCATGCTTCAAGATAAGGAAAAGAATAATTTATCTCAAAGATCAAGCAATGACTTCTTGAAGAGAGGAAATCTGATCTACGAGTGATTCCCATTCGGCATTCAAGCTGTTTAGCTTCGTTTCAAACTCTTGATATAATTTCTGGGTTTGTTGAGACTTTTCTTCGTCAGCGTATAGCGTAGGATCTGCCATTTTAGTTTCCAACTTTTCCTTTTGAGACTCTAGCTTTTCGACTTCTGACTCAACCTTAGCCAGCGATTCCTCAAGCTTTTTCAATTCTCTTTTGGCTTGCTGAATCTCCTCGCTGTTCTTTGGTACTACTTTAACAACTTCCTTTTTTTGAGCCTTTACTGATGGCGCTGCGGATTTCACCTCGACTTGGTTAGCTCTCCAGACTTCATATTCTTCATATGTACCTAAATATTCTTTGATCTCTTGATCCTCTATGTACCAGATTTTGTTTGCCACTCCTCTTATAAAATGTCTATCGTGAGATACCGTCACAAAAGTACCTTCATACTGCTGGAGAGCTTGGATCAAAATATTTACAGATTGAAAATCCAAGTGGTTGGTAGGCTCATCAA
>JBDNIP010000881.1:0-3991 GCA_041688245.1 Algoriphagus sp. | reverse complement strand
TCAGAATTGATTCTTCAGATCTTGGACCAGACAAAAGGGGATTGGGAAGAAACCGCCTACCGCTGGCTTTTTAGTGCGTTTGGTTTTAAGACTAATTCCCAACCCATGCTAGAACTTGCAGAGCGGATTCCCTACAAAATACTTCTCAAGCATCGCAATCAACCCACAGTTTTAGAAGCGATTCTGTTTGGACAGGCTGGTCTATTGCCGGAACAGTCAGATGAACCCTATGTCCAACTTTTGATTCGGGAATATGAGTTTTACCGGAAAAAGTACAACTGGAAAGATTCGATGAAGCGGCAACATTGGACATTTATGGGCGTACGACCGACTAACTTTCCAAGTCTGAGAATTGCCCAACTCGTAGGTATCCTAGCTCAGGCGCCAAGTTTGTTACAAGCAGTGATGGAAGAGTCGAGAGATTTTGCAGCTTTTAGGAAATTGCTTCAAATTAATCCTGGAGATTATTGGAAGTACCATTATAGCTTTGGTAAGTCAAGTGAGAGAACTTCTTCAAAGGGAGTTTCCAAAACAGTGGTGCAGCTTTTGATTATCAATTTTGTGATCCCACTCTGGTTTGCCTATGGGCGATTTTTTCAACAGCCAGACTGGCAGGAGCATTGTTTTGATTTACTGCAGGAGCTCTCTCCAGAGTCAAATTTTATCATCCGAAAGTTTGAGACCACTGGTTGGAAAGCCGAAAATGGTTTTGACTCTCAAGGGATGATCGGGCAGTTTAAAAATTACTGTCAACCCAAAAAATGTCTACAATGTAAAATTGCTCAAAATCTTATCAAGTCTAATTCCAAGAGTACTATTGGCTAAGCCCGTTAAAAGCCGTATTCTTGCGCTTTGAATCAAATAAAACTATGGAAAAACCAATAATTATATTCGGAGCTAAAGGAATTGCATACCCTGCATTAGAGATCTTTAACAGCAATAATGTAGTTGTATTTGGGTTTTTGGAGGAAGATGAGAAACTTCATGGGACTGAGATCAACACAGTTACGGTATTGGGAAATACAGAGGATGAGGGTTTCCTTAAGTTGATTGGGCAGAAAGCGGAGGCATTTGTGGCAGTAGATGATACCAAATATCGTAAATTCTTGGTGGAAATGCTGCAGGAGAACCGTAAGGTGCAGCCTGTAAATGCGATACACCAAACTGCCTATATTTCTACTGATGCTACCATTGGCCATGGCAATTTCATTAATGCAAAAGTGAATATAGGAACAGCCGCAACGATTGGAAGCCATTGTATCTTACACTCTGGTGCCATCATTGACCATAATGCCAAGCTTGGAGATTTTGTTCAGGTGGGTGCAGGGTCTATAATTAATGCTGAGGTAACTATCGAAGACGGGGCTTTTATTGGGAGTGGAGTCACTATTATCTCAGGGGTGACGATTGGCAAAAATTCTCGAGTAGGGGCTGGATCCGTGGTGATCTCTACAGTGAGTAATGGTGAAACGGTATTTGGAAACCCCGCCGCTAAAGTAAAATAAAAATCAAGAATAAGGATTTTCGATAGACAGAATTATGTGTGGGGCCAGATTTTTCAAAGTATAAACTTCACATTCAATAGCATATATCTTAAATTCCAATAAAACCCTGCCGAAGTAGGGCTTAGGCTATGCAAAAAAAAGACTATCAAATCCTACTCTACTATTGCTATGCTACGATCAATAATCCGGAGGCATATCGTCGCGAACATCATCTTTTTTGTGTCCAGAATAATGTCAGAGGAAGGGTTATCGTTTCAGATGAAGGTCTTAATGGTACGGTATCTGGTCTAGTGGATGACTGTCAAAAGTATATGGATTATATCCACTCGGATAATCGATTTACAAATACAGATTTCAAAACTGAAGCTTTTAACGCTCATGCGTTTACCAAAATTTATGTGCGGTATAAGCCAGAGATAGTTCATTCAGCTCTTCGTCATCTGAATCCAAATGTGAAAACAGGAAAGTATTTGCAACCTGAGGAATTCAAGAAATTGAAAGATCGTGAAGATGTTGTTATTCTGGACGTCCGATCCAATCATGAGCATGAGCTCGGACATTTCAAAAATGCGATCACACTCGATATCAATAACTTCAGAGACTTTCCTGCAAAAGTAAAAGCGCTCGAGTATCTCAAAAACAAGAAAGTACTGACCTATTGCACAGGTGGAGTCAAATGTGAAAAAGCCTCTGCATTTCTATTGGAGCAGGGTTTTGAAGATGTATACCAATTACATGGTGGAATTATCAAGTACGGTATGGAGGTAGGAGGGGAAGATTTTGAAGGTAAATGTTACGTATTTGATAACCGGATCGCAATAGAGGTAAATACCGTAAATCCAACTATGATTTCCACTTGTCATGTATGTGGAACGTATTCAGATCGTATGGTGAACTGCGCCGATGCAACTTGTAATGCTCACTTGGCGATGTGTGATGAATGTGGATGGAAAATGGAAGGAGCTTGCTCAGAAGTCTGTAAGGAGAATCCCAAAAAGCGTGCTTATGATGGTTCTGGATACTACAAGAAGAAATCCAACAGATATATTCATTACAATTCGTCTGATTGTGAAAATAATAAAGCAGAAATTTTAAACTACTAGGTTGTGCATAAAATTATACCTGAAACAGAACTAATCCTTAATTCGGACGGATCGGTTTATCATTTGCAGTTACTGCCAGAACATCTGGCTTCGACTGTTTTCACAGTAGGTGACCCGGATCGTGTGCCATTAGTTTCACGGTTATTTGATTCTGTTGAATTTAGAACTGCCAAGAGAGAATTTATTACGCATACTGGATTTATTGGTAAAAAGAGAGTTACTGTAATGAGTACTGGCATGGGTACTGATAATATAGAAATTCTGATGACTGAGCTAGATGCTTTGGTGAACATAGATTTGTCAACGCGTCAAGTGAAAGAAGTGAAAAAATGTCTCCAAGTGATTCGGTTAGGTACTTCAGGAGCTTTACAGGCTGACATTCCGGTAGGTTCACTACTAGCTTCGAAAAAAGCGATTGGGCTTGATAGTCTTTTTCAATTTTATCCAGATCTACTGGGTGATCAGGCTTTTGCTAGTGAAGTACAAGCTGTCTTAGGTCTAGCTCTAAGGCCTTATGAGGCAAATGCCTCTAGCGATTTATTAGATCAGTTGCCTGAATCATTCCTGCATGGTGTCACACTAACTGCACCGGGATTTTATGCTCCGCAGGGAAGAGAAGTCCGATTAAAGCCACGGATTGCTGGAATGATGGATAAGCTGGCAAGTCTGAATTTTTCAGGGGAAAGACTCACAAATTTTGAGATGGAAACTTCAGGATATTATGGATTGGGGGAACTTCTCGGTCATAAAATGCTAAGCTTGAATGCTATAATAGCAAATCGAGTGACTCAGGAGTTTGATAAAAAGGCTGAAAAAACCATGGAAAGACTTATCCACACAGCTCTTGAAATTTACTGTTGAAAAAATCATCCTTCTTTTAATGCAGGCAGATTATGTGAATTCCTGACTGCGAAATCTATTGTAAAATCTTTCAAATCTTTAGAACCCATAGTTTGAATAAGTTCAGACATAAGTTCTGCACATTCTTGCTTGCAGACATAGATTCCAAACGATGATTCTTTTTGGTTGACTAAAAACAAACGAGTACTTCCGAAATATTTAACGATATCTGACCAAAATCCCAAAACGAGTAATTCGTCTTGGTTTATCTTCGTTTGGATAATTTTAAAATTTCCTTTTGAACATCTGATCTTCATGCCTTTTATAAAAACTTAAGACCAAATTTATTTGATCGGTCAGTGTAGATTAATACATAGAAATACGTATTTTTTAAAAAATTTGTAATTTTTAGTTCTATTCGATACTGAATTTGTTCTGTTGGGCCCAAATCACCAGTGAATTATGTTTTTGTCCAACTGTAATTTGGCGATCATATTGCTTCGGTGTTTTTCAATCGTTTGCTCTGAGATAAAGAGTATAGCT
>JBDNIP010000133.1:0-9311 GCA_041688245.1 Algoriphagus sp. | reverse complement strand
TGCAGCACAGTTAACACAACTTCGAGAGCTGATTTTTTCTCCTTTTGGTGCATATCGGTAGGTATGCCACGCCCATTATCTTCTACCATAATGGAATTGTCCTCATTGATAGTTACACGGATTGTATCGCAATGACCTGCTAAAGCCTCATCGATGGAGTTATCCACAACTTCCCAAATGAGATGATGCAGTCCTTTGAAACCGATATCACCAATGTACATAGCAGGCCTCTTTCGAACTGCTTCCAATCCTTCAAGCACCTGAATATTGTTGGCACCGTACTCTTCTCGATTTTTCGCTTGTTCTTCAATCATATATTTTTAGTGAAAACCCACTGAATGGGCTCAAAAAGGTGTTTTTTATATTTTCGGATAGCTTGCAATATACGTATAAAAAGTTAATTTTACGCTACAGTAAAGAGCATATTCGCGTTGGTCAAAAATGTGAATGTCCAAAATCAGACTTTTTTATAAAACAATACAAATGAAAAATTTATTGAGATTAATCATTGTATTTCATCATTAATAGTGCACACTTAATATCTGTTTATGCCACATTCATATTATTTTGTTTAATTTTAATTATTTTTTGTTAAACAAATATTATTTTCATTTCTTTACATCGTTGTTAACTTCAACATCATCTTAACCTAATAAAATTATGAACATCAATTTAGCAGCGGAACTAGGTGGTCTAGACCGTATCGTCAATGGGGACCCGGTGGCCATCAGTTTCTTTATCGGTTACATGTCCATGCTTGCCGCATCAATATTCTTTTTTGTCGAAAGAAGTTCAGTTGATGCCAAGTGGAAGCTTTCGCTTCTAGTATCAGCTCTTATTACTGGTATTGCAGCAGTGCACTACTATTACATGAGAGATTTCTACCTCGAAACAGGAACAAGTCCAACAGCCTTCAGATATGTGGACTGGACTTTGACAGTTCCTCTAATGAGTGTGGAGTTTTATTTGTTGACAAGACCATTTGAAGCTAAAATAGTGACATTATGGAAACTTATCCTTGCTTCACTTGTAATGCTAATAGCTGGTTACATTGGTGAGACCTCAGGTATTGACAACAATATCTTTTGGGGTGTAATCTCTACATTAGGATATGCATACATTTTGTATGAAGTATTCTTTGGTGATATTGCCAAGCTTACTAAAAGTTCTAACAGCAAAGCATTGCAAAGTGCAATATTCTTGTTAAAGATCTTTATTTCACTAGGTTGGTCTATTTATCCAATTGGATACATGGTTCTTCCAGGCAACTTGTTGTCAGGAGTGTTTGAAGTAAGTTCTATTGACTTATTTTACAATCTTGCTGATGCGATCAACAAAATCGGTTTCGGTTTAGTAATTTATTCAGTTGCTATAGCAGAAACAGCAAAAAACAAAAAAGCTACAGCTTAATTTAAATTGGCTACCTCTTATTTGGGGGTAGCCATTTTTTTTACCCATGGATAACTACGACTTTATTATTGCCGGAGCTGGCTGTTCAGGATTAAGTTTGGTATACCATCTTGAACATAGTCTTTTTAAGGGTTCTAAAATCCTTCTAATAGATCCATCTGGTGAGACAGCTCCGAACAAAACTTGGTGCTATTGGGCAGAGCAACCGCTCCCTATTCATCCAAAATCAAATCCAGTTGTCAGCTGGAAAAAATTAATTCTTTCCCAAGATAAGTTGATGACAAGACAGGATTTGGGAAGTTTATCCTATTATCATTTGAATAGCACTGATTTCTATCAAAGCATTCATTCCTTGATCAAAAATTCCAAAAACATAACTTTAATTGAAGATGAAGTTATCGACTTCGAAGAAATAAGTTCATCTGTCAATGTAAAGGTCAAAACCGGTAAAACCTTTTCTGGATCAAAACTTTTTGATTCTAGAATTAATCCGGGTTCCTCCTTTTCAAATGATATCCTAAAGCAGATATTTTTGGGATGGAAAGTGAAATTTTCAGGAGATGTGTTCGATTCTTCTGCAGTCACATTAATGGATGTAAATCCAATCGAGGCAGATTTATTTTCCTTCTTTTACATTCTACCCTACTCAGCTTCAGAGGCTCTCGTTGAGTATACTGCCTATGCCAAAGAAAAAATTGAGGATGCTTCCTTGGTCAGTTCTTTAGAAAGCTATTTGGCCAAAATATCAAAAAACTGTACCTATGAGATAACTTTCGAAGAAAAAGGAGTTATTCCAATGAGTACTCAAATCCCAGTTATTCGTGCGTCAAAGCGAGTCATTCCAATAGGAACTCGTGCAGGGTGGACCAAATCATCTACTGGATATACTTTCCATAGAATCCAACAAAACTGTGAAAGGATGATTAAGGAAATGACAGATCTTAAAGATATTTCTGCCAGTTCAAGTCCACAATCCAGATTCAAATTCTATGATAATATTATTCTAAATATTGCCCATAAATGGCCTGAAAAGTTGGGAGGAGTTTTTCTTGAGCTCTTTCAAAGCTCACCACCATCGGATGTAATGCGATTTTTAAATGAGGAGACAAGCTTTATAGAGGAGCTCAAGATCTTAAGCAAGCTTCGTTTTTCAATTTTCATCAAAAGTTTAATCAATTATGAAGCGCGTTGAGACGTATGGAAAAATATTTGGAGGTCTTTGCTGTCTGATATTATTAATTCTTCCAGAGAGTTTAAACTGGGTGTCTTATGGTTTTTTTGGAATAATTCTGCTTACAGTAGGAATCCCGCATGGAGCAATTGATCACCTCACCTCAGATCCTCTCATCAATAAGTCAGGCTTGATCAGATTTGTTCTCCTGTATCTGCTATTAATCTTCTTATACCTTATCTGTTGGTTTTTCTTCCCATTGACAGCTTTAGTTTTATTTATTGTGATGTCGGCATACCATTTTGGGCAGACTCACTTCCTTGGAGTTAAAGCTCCTAAAATCTTAGATATAATTTTATATCTATCCAGAGGAAGCTTTTTTCTAGCCTTAATCTTACTTGGAAATCTTAAAGAAACTGCTGTAATATTAGATGATATTGTCAAGATTCAACTGACTGAATCACAATCAATTGGGATCATATCAATTTTATTTTTGAGCACAGTTGCAATCCAAGTCTACCTAGGCATAAAAATTCGCAAGAAAGATATACTTGAATTAAGCTTACTCGGGGGCTTGCTCTACTATTCTCCTTTGCTTGTTGGATTCATTACCTACTTTGGAGTTTGGCATGCGCTACCAAGTATGATTGAAGAATATGCCTACCTAAAAAGAATTCCTGATTATAGTACCTTTAGAAAATTCTTCATTCAACTGCTTCCTTTCACACTTATTAGTCTAGTAGGCATAGCGCTAATATTGTTGATCGGTCAACACTATTTAGAGACTTCCCAACTGATCCTGATATTCTTCATCATGATCTCACTGATCTCATTTCCACATATTATTTACATGGATCGATTTTTAAGAAAATCTACCTAGAACTGTCCAGTACTTAACATTACCAAGCTGCAGGCGTCCAAAACATCAACTCCATTCGCTTTAGCTCTTGTAGCAAAATCCTGGTTCTCGGTGCCTGGATTGAAAATAATCCGATTAGGCTTCAATCCCAGAAGATAATCAATCCACTCCTCCTGACGATCCGAACCTATATACAGAGTAATAGTATCGATAGCTATCAGATCAGGCTTTTCCTTTAGATCGAGAATAGCTTGGCCTTGTACTTCGCCCTTACTAATCCCGATGGGAATAAACTCAAAGCCTCGCTCATGAAACATCTTGGCCGCTGTGTAAGAATAGCGGGATGGGTTGGGAGAAGCTCCCACCAACAGTACACGCTTTTTAGACTTATTATCCAACATAAACTTTGTCCCGATCAAATGTGTCCATATGTCTGTGTTTTTTTGTTTCGTAAATATCGGCAAGGGTAATTAAAATTCCTGTCTCCTCTACCTCGCCAAATTCGTCATTCAATGCCGTTCCGAATGTCATCATTGTAGGAGATAAATTCATGTACGTATTGATCAACGGAGGAATATTTTCTCCATATCCCCTAATTCTTGAATTAAGCAATTTATAGCCCTCCTTGTATCCGATATCTTCAAAGGGGTTTCCCAGACTAGGAAGTGCTGTTTCATAGCCAAGCTCAATCGATTCTTTAGGACTGACTAAGCCATCTCTATCAGGGAAGAAGTGATTCAAAAACATCAGGAGAAGATCTCTCCCCTCACGGCTAAACTGCGGATACATGGTCACTTTTCCAAAGAGATATTTGACTTCAGGATTGAGCAAAACTACCGCTCCAAGACCATCCCAAAGGTTATCTAAACTAAAAATTCCCTTGCGGTTATCAACCGCAGGCTGATATTTTGGTTGTACAAAGGATCTACCCAACTCAATCGTATAGGGCAAATAATCAACAACAAAACGAGATGAAAAATCAAAAAGATGCGTAGTTGATAGATTTATTGAACCATCTCCAAGTATAGCATTTTTACAATTGATCAGACGATAGCCAGCCACAATTTCCTCATCTTCGGAGCTCCACGTTATTAATTGATCGTAGCAATTTTCGCAGGTATCGTTCTTATCCAGATCCAGAGCCATCCCTGTACCACCACCTGCAATTCTAAATGTCAACTCCCGAAGGCGCCCAATTTCTCGAACAACATTGGGCGAGTTATGAAAATTGACCAGATAGACTAAGTTATTGCCATTATTTGTGTAACGCAAGAAACGCGCTTCGGTCAGTTCGCTCTTAAGAGTTTCTTTCGATACTGCTGATATAATAGCTTCTTCTTTCATACTTTACTCCCTAGTTCGTAAACTTTATCTCTCACCTGATCAGCCCATTGCATATCAGTTTTCAATGAATCAAATTTCTTGTATGAAATAGGCTCATCTATTCGAATAACCACTTTCTTTCCGCGCTGTTTATACATTTCATCCACCAGATAAAGCATTTCTATGTTGGCTGTGATCCCTATTTTCTTTCGCCAAAAACCCAAATTATAGAAAAACTTGGAATTATTTCCTTCTATAAAACAGGGAATCACATCTTTTTTAAATTTTTTAGCTTTTGAAATAAAGCTCTTTTTCCATTGCAGATCTTTAATCCTCCCATCCTCTCCTTTTCGGGAAACCAAACCAGCTGGAAAAATCAAAACCGCAAAATCTCCTGAATATACATTTTCAATTCGATCATATACTTCTTGTGTATTTTTTCCGTGCTTATTTATTGGAATAAAAAGCGGACGAAAATTCTCGAATGCCATTAGTAAATCATTCACCAAAAAACGAACATCGCTGCGAACTCGACCCATAGCAAACATCATGGCTATTCCATCCATCCCACCAAAGGGATGGTTAGCGGCTATAATCACTCCACCGGTTTTGGGAAGATGTTCTTCGCCAACGAGTTCAACTTTCAACTCAAGTTTCCCCATCAAAGCATTTACAAATGCTATCCCTTCGAGATGACTTACACTATTGTAAACCTCATTCAACCAGCTTTCATGGGTTACCCGCTTCACATACGAAATCAAAAAACTAGGTATCCATTTGAGAAGTTTCGGGTTCTTGGAGTTGATGGCTCTTTCTATATCAACAATTTTTTCCGTCATAGTATACTAGCAAACACAAAGAATTGAAATCGGAAAAATCCAATTTTGTTTAGATTAGGCTCAATTTAACAAATAATCAGTTTTTAAATGGTATTCAAAATTTCAAAAGAACTAGTTTCCTGAAAACCAATTCGATTAAATTTTGTACTAGTAGAAAGAATCTTCAAAATGACAATAATTTTAACTGGAAGCACTTCCGGCATAGGATGGGAAACCCTCAAAGGACTCTATCCGCATGCCAATCAATTTATCTTACCCATTCGGAATTTAGATAAGGCAAAAACGCTTTTTCAAGAACTTCCGGATGAGAAAAAAATCAGGATAGTTGAAATGGATTTAGAAGATCTGGATTCTATTCAAAGAGCCACAGCTCTAATTAAGACAGAATTTCCCAAAATTGATTTGATAATCAATAATGCCGGTGGAATGTTCCCTCCCATGAGCAAAACAAAGGATGGATTAGACAAGACCTTTCAGGTCAATCATCTGGGACATGTACTGCTACTTAAAAATCTACTTCCAAACTTGATTGAAGCTAAAGGCAAAATCATACAGGTAAGCTCTTTTGCCCATTATATAGGCACATTCAATTTGAAGGATTTGTCATTGGAGAAATCCAACAGCACTTGGGGTTCTTATGGCTCCTCCAAGCTTTATAATATCTTGATAAGTAATTATATAGCTGGTCAACATGAAGAAAATGGATTAAGTGGGTATTCGCTTCATCCAGGGGCAGTAAAAACTAATTTCGGTACCAATTCTGGCTTGGTTACAAAAGCATTGATCGAAGTAAGCAAATTCTTTTTCATCTCTGCAGAAGCTGGTGCCCAAACAAGTATATATCTGGCATTAACTCCTAAAAAACAGCTGGTTAATGGCGGCTACTACATAAAAAATAGCCCATCTAATCGATCAAAAATCGCTACCAATAAGGCCTATGGCGCTAAGCTCTGGAATTATAGCGTGGAGCTCTTGGCGCAAATGGGTTACTGATATATTCCCTACTTTTGCGATCAGACTCGCAAAGCTATTATGCAGGAAACCATCCTATCCCTTTCCCCTGGTCCTTGGACTGATTATGAATTGATCGATACTGGGGGATTTGAAAAATTAGAACGATTCGGAAACTTTATTCTCAGCAGGCCTGAACCTCAGGCAATTTGGGATAAAAGCATTCCTGAGAGCGAATGGAAAAGCTTGGCCCATGCGCATTTTGCTAAAGAAAAGAGCAATCCTGAGAAAGGTCAATGGGAACAGCTGCAAAAAATGCCACATAATTGGGTGGTTGATTATGAAAATAAAGAAGGATTAAAATTAAAGTTAAACCTAACTCAAACTTCATTTAAGCATATCGGTTTATTTCCAGAGCAGGCGGTAAACTGGGACTATATCTATAAAACGATAAAAAGGTGTCCTGTCAAAAATCCTAAAATCCTCAACTTATTCGCCTATACAGGAGCCGCATCTGTAGCCGCAAAGGCCGCAGGTGCTGATGTGACGCACTTGGATTCTGTAAAACAAGTGGTGACTTGGGCCAGACACAATATGGAGTCCTCCGGACAAGACGGAGTTCGTTGGATGGTGGACGATGCAATGAAATTCATAAAACGCGAAGCACGAAGAGGAAATAACTATCAAGGAATCATCTTAGACCCCCCAGCCTATGGTCGTGGACCTGAAGGAGAAAAGTGGATTCTAGAAGAACAAATCAATGAAATGCTCAAGGTATGTGCTGAGATTCTTGACCCAAAGGATCATTTTGTTTTGTTGAATATGTACTCGCTAAGCTTTTCTTCCTTAATCGCTGCAAACCTGATTAACACTAATTTTAAAAATGTTCAAAATGCTGAGCATGGTGAGTTATACCTGCAAGACAATCACGCTAAAAAATTACCCCTGGGAATTTTCTTTCGATTCTCAAGTTTTTAATAAAAATCAATCATGAATAACCGACAGCTTTTCTTATCCCACCTAGCACAAACCACCGACTTTCCATTGATGATTGAAGTGGAAAAAGCAGAAGGAATCTATCTTTATGGACCAAATGGAGAAAAATACGTCGATTTAATTGCAGGAATCGGGGTCAGTAATGTTGGCCATCGACACCCAAAAGTACTTGAAGCTATTTATCAACAATTGGACAAGTATCTCCATTTGATGGTCTATGGAGAGTATGTGCAGAGTCCTCAAACCTTGCTGGCAAAAGCGCTGACAGATACACTCCCCGATCATTTGGACAACGTATATTTGGTCAATAGTGGTTCTGAGGCGATCGAAGGCGCTATCAAATTAGCAAAGCGCTATACTGGAAGACCGAATTTAATCTCTTGTGTCGATGCCTATCATGGCAGTTCAGCTGGCGCACTCAGTGTGGGTGGAAATGAAATCTTCAAACGTGCTTACCGACCGCTGGTTCCAGGCATTTCTCATATTCATTATGGAAGCTTCTCGGATTTGGAGAAAATAAATTCCGATACCGCAGCAATGATTGTGGAGACAATTCAAGGTGAATCTGGAATTCGAGTTGCCTGCACTACCTACTTCAAAGCCTTGAGGCAGCGATGTGATGAGACTGGAACCTTATTGATTTTGGACGAAATTCAAGCTGGATTCGGGAGAACAGGTAAGTTCTGGGCCTTTGAGCATTTTGACATTGTCCCAGATATGATCGTCTGTGCCAAAGGAATGGGCGGTGGAATGCCAATTGGGGCTTTCATTGCAAATAAGGAGGTCATGGCTGCTTTTAAAAATAATCCCCTTTTAGGTCATATTACCACGTTTGGAGGCCACCCGGTGAGCGCCGCAGCTTCCCTTGCCACCATCCGAATTCTTCAAGAGGAAAATCTGATTGCAGAAGTCGAATCAAAAGCAAATCTGTTTAAAAGCCTTCTGGTACATCCGAAAATCAAAGGTATCCGAAATAAAGGGCTAATGATGGCTGTGGAATTCGAATCCTTTGAAGTGTTGAAACCAATTATCGATAAAGGTATCGAACTTGGTATCATTACGGATTGGTTCTTATTTTGTGATGATGCTATGCGGCTTGCACCTCCTTTGATTATCACAGAGGAAGAGATTCGAGCGGCTTGCCGAGTGATCTTGGAGGCGATAGAATTGAGTTGATCTTTTGCTATTTGCTTTTATATGTATGTCCGTAATTCCACCAGCTAATGACAAAAAGCGACTTAATATATGGTAAACACTAGCATTGCCGGTACTTCTCCAGATTGCTATCGGTACGTCATCGGCTTGCCCCGCTGTGGCGGGCTTGCCTCGCTGTGGCGGGCCTATCTCGCCAGTTAAGCAGCAAAAATTAGGTTCATGGCATAATTACGGATAATCATATACTCCTGTCAATCAGTAAATTGTTCTTCTAATTTTATTCCAAATTATAACTATGAAAAGAATCGGAGTTATCCTTGGTGGCATTGTCTTAGGATTGGCTATGCTATTACTTGTATTCGTCTACGTTCATTCTCCGAAATATAGTGGGGAGTTCATTTTGGATGGAATTCAAAGTGAGACAGCGGTTCTTTTTGATGCTTATGGAGTCCCACATATTTATGCTGATAATGAAGCAGATGCCTATTTTTCCTTAGGCTTTGTGCATGCACAGGATCGGTTATTCCAGATGGAAATGATGCGTCGGGTGGGAACAGGAACACTTGCCGAATTTCTCGGTCCAGATCTTTTGGAAATTGATAAATTT
>JBDNIP010000880.1:0-9201 GCA_041688245.1 Algoriphagus sp. | reverse complement strand
TTATTTATCGCAAAGATCATCGGTACTGCTGCTACTTGAGCATGATTGATTGCCTCTTTCGTTTGAGGCATAATACTATCATCAGCCGCGATTACAATGATGGCGATGTCAGTGATTTTTGCTCCTCTTGCCCGCATCGCCGTAAATGCCTCGTGACCGGGAGTATCAAGGAACGCTATTTTGTGACCAGTTTTAGTAGTGACATCATAGGCCCCAATGTGCTGAGTAATACCTCCCGCTTCATCTGCGGTGACTTTCGACATTCTGATGTAATCCAGCAGTGAAGTTTTACCATGATCTACGTGACCCATTATCGTAACGATTGGAGCTCTTTCTTTCAAGTCCTTTGGTAAATCCGCAGCTTCTTCCTCAAAGTCGTCTTCGATGGACTTGGTAAACTCCACGTCATATCCAAATTCGTCAGCAATAATAGTAATAGCTTCTGCATCTAACCGTTGATTGATAGAAACAAACATACCTAGCGACATACATACTGAAATAACCTGATTTACTGATAGATCCATCAAGGATGCAAGATCATTGGCAGAAATGAATTCGGTTACTTTCAATATTTTTGCTTCCTCAGTATTCGTTTCTGGATCTCTAACTCGCTCAGATTTTTTATCTCTTCTACTTTTCCCTTTTCCTCCACTTTTACCTTGTAGTCGAGCTAGAGTTTGTTTGATCTGGTCTTGAATTTCTTTTTGGGTAGGCTCAGCTTTTTGAATTCTTACTGGTGGACCTACACGGGCATTAGCACTCTGTGGCCTATTTCCTCCTTGTGGCCGATTACCATGAATTGCCGCAACGATTGGCCTGTTTCCACTTGGGGCTCCAGGCTTATCTATGCGCCTTCTTGGTCGCTTTTTATCCCTACCACGCTCGTCTGAAGAAGCTACCGGTCCACCTTTCTTTTTGGATCGATCGACAGGTAACTCAATTTTTCCCAAAACTGTCAATCCTTTAAGTGATTCAGCTTTTGCAGAAATGACTTGATCTGTCTTCTCAGCAGGTTTTGTTTCTATTTTTGGTTCATTCTTAACTATAGGCTTTGCTACAGGCTTTGCTACAAACTTATTTAGTAAGGGTTTTGGAACTTCTTTTGGCGCATTTGGCACTGTCTGTTGCTTTACTACAGGCTTTTTACCATGATCAATTTTTTGATCTCTTCTAAATGCCTGCGGGGCATTATATTTCTTTTTGTAGGGCTGAGCTACGTTTTTACTCAAATCAATTTTTCCTAATACTTTTATTCCTTCCAACTTTGGAGCTTCAGATTCAATCTTCTCAGGCACGGCTGGTGTTGGCGGAGTTACTTTTACTTGAGGAGCTGGTACTTGAGTTGGAGCTGGTACTTGAGTTGGAGCCGGAACTGGTGCCTGAGTTGGAGCTGGCACAGCAGGTGGCAATGGAGTTACTGGTTTAGGAGTCGGTTCTACCGCAGGGACCGGAATGGGCTCTACCTTTATTTCTGGCCTGATCACTTCTGGCTCAAGAGAGATTGGCTCATGACGCTTCCCTATCGAGAGGTGAGATGCCTCTTCCTTATCCAGTGCAGAAGATTTGAATTCCTTATTGAGCAGCTCCACCTGCGCCATATTTATTTTGGAATTCGGATTATTCTCCACCTCATAGCCTTTTTTGGCCAAGGACTCTACGATGGTTGCTATTCCTACGTTGAGTTTCCTGGCTACTTGGCCTAATCGCAACATTTTTTCTTCTGACATAAGCAAAAACCTCTTTCGAAATCTTAAGTAATATTAGGTATTTAATCAGAGTTAAACTCTAATTTTATTGATCAAATTCTTGTTTCAGGATTCTAAAAACCTCCATCACAGTCTCTTCTTCTAGCTCTGTTCTACGGGTCAAGTCCTCTTTGGTTAGGTTCAAGACACTTCTTGCAGTGTCTAATCCGGTCTTTTTCAACTCATCAATGACCCAACCCTCGATCTCATCAACAAATTCCAATAGATCAACATCTTCTTCCTCGGACTCATTCAATTCTCTAAAAACATCGATCTCATATCCAACCAATCGACTTGCCAATTTAATATTATAGCCACCTTTACCAATGGCTAGGGATACTTGATCAGGCTTTAAAAACACGGAAAGACGTTTCGTTTCTTCATTCATTGTGATCGATGACACTTTAGCTGGACTTAACGCACGAGTCACATATAAATCCATATTTTCTGTGTAATTGATCACATCAATATTTTCATTTTGTAATTCACGAACTACGGCATGAATTCTCGATCCTTTCATTCCCACACAGGCACCTACTGGATCAATGCGGTCATCATAAGATTCAACGGCGACTTTAGCTCGTTCGCCTGGCTCTCTGACTATTTTGATAATGGTAATTAATCCATCATATACTTCGGGAACTTCGTTTTCAAATAATCTCTCTAGAAAGATAGGAGAAGTTCGTGACAGAATGATCTTAGGAGTACTGTTATTCATGTCAACACGATGCACAATCGCCTTTACAGAGTCTCCCTTTCTGAACCTGTCTTTAGGGATCTGCTCTCCTTTGGGAAGGATTAATTCATTTCCATCCTGATCCATTAAAAGAATTTCTCTTCCGAGAATTTGGTAAACTTCAGCACTGATGATCTCACCTACCAATTCCTCATATTTATTGTAGAGAATATCCTTTTCAAGATCTTTAATTCGTTGTATCAATGTCTGACGAGCCATTTGAACTGCTCTTCGGCCGAACTCTTCCAGAAGAATTTTCTCATAAACCTCTTCTCCTATTTCAAAGTCGGGCTCAATTTTTCTAGCTTCAATAAAACTGATTTTATCAAAATCCCAAATATCTTCGGAATCATCGTCGACAATTTCCCTAATACGGAAAATCTCCAAGTCACCTTGGTCAGCATTAATGGTCACATCGAAATTCTCATCTGTCTCAAACTTCTTGCGAATCATCGCTCTGAACACATCTTCCAAGATACGGATCATGGTAGGTCGATCCACATTTTTAGATCTCGCAAATTCTGCGAAGGATTCTATTAAGACTTTGGCATCCATTTGAATTATTTAAAAGATACTTGTACAATTGATTTTTTCATGTTGTCGAAAGGCACTTGAATTTCTACATCCTCAGCTTTTTTACCTTTCTCTTTTCTCATGACTGATAGCTTTACTCCAGAGTCGTTTACTTCCAGTAATTTACCGATAAGCTCTGCTCCATCATTTAAAGTAATTTTTAGCGATCGGTCAATATTTTTTTGAAATTGTCTTCTACTACCTAAAGGATAATCCACTCCTGGGGAGGAGACCTCTAATATATAAGCTTCAGGCATTAACATTTTTGCCTCAATTTCTTCAGAAACTGCTCTACTAATTTTGCTACAGGTACGGATGGTCATACCTCCATCAGCGTCTACCAGTATATTCAAGAGCTTCTTTCCTCCTTTATCTGAAATACTGACCTCTACGATGAAGTGATTTTCATCTGGAAGATGCTTCTCGACTAATTCTTCAATCGATTTTTTTAACTCAGTCATAGTAGGTATAATGAAAGAGGGGACATGTGGTCCCCTCTAGAAACTTTCGAATACAGTACAAATGTAAAAGATTTTAATGTAAAAACAATGGAGGCTAAAAATCTAAGCTTTCAATTATATAAACACAATTTAGAACATACGGACTTACAAAAATTGAAGCAATGATATGTGATTTAGTCATTCGCGAAAAAATATCGAGATTCTTTCAGATTTGTCAGCATAAGATAATAATTTTGCTTCAATTAGTTTGAACTTAAGTTTGGAACACACTATATAAAACATTCACCTCCAAAATATCTGTCAAAAAAAAACCAGTATGGGATTATTTGATTTTTTCTCTAGTGATATCGCAATCGATTTAGGTACGGCGAACACCTTGATTATTCATAAAGATAAAATAGTTGTAGATGAGCCGTCTATAATAGCCATTGACAAGACGAACAACCGCGTAATTGCAGTTGGACGAGAGGCGATGAATATGCATGAGAAAACCCACGAAAACATTAAGACAATTAGACCATTGAAAGACGGTGTGATTGCTGATTTCTATGCCGCAGAGCAAATGATACGAGGATTAATCAAAATGATCCCAGGTCAAAAGAAAGGTTTATTCCCTCAATCCCATCGTATGGTTATTTGTATACCTAGTGGAATCACAGAAGTCGAAAAAAGAGCTGTTAGAGATTCCGCTGAGCATGCCGGAGCGAAAGAGGTTTATATGATATACGAACCTATAGCCGCCGCGATCGGCATCGGTATAGATATTGAAAAACCTATGGGGTCGATGATTGTAGACATCGGAGGCGGGACAACTGAAATCGCTTTGATTGCTTTATCCGGAATCGTAGCTGATCAATCCATTCGGGTGGCTGGATATACCTTCACTAAGGATATCTTAGATTATATGAGACGTCAGCACAACTTACTTATCGGAGAACGATCTGCCGAAAAAGTAAAAATTGCAATAGGTTCTGCGCTGACAGAATTGGATGAACCTCCTGAAGATTATGAAATAAGAGGACGCGATTTGATGACTGGAATACCTAAAGTAATCAAAGTATCATATTCTGAAATTGCATTTGCGCTAGACAAATCCGTGTCTAAAATCGAAGAAGCAGTACTTAAAGCCTTGGAGATTGCTCCGCCGGAATTGTCGGCTGATATTTATGACAATGGAATCCATCTTACCGGTGGAGGTGCCTTATTGAAAGGACTCGACAAGCGTCTTCATCAAAAAACAAAACTTCCGATTCATATTGCCGAAGATCCTCTTCGAGCAGTTGTTCGTGGTACTGGCACCGCGCTAAAAAACATACAGAATTTCCGTACCGTATTGATGACATAAACTCTGAATGCTACGCATTTTCCAATTCCTCTATAGCCTGAGGGTATTTCTATTATTTATATCTCTGGAAGTTATTGCCATATGGCTGATTGTGAGAAACAATTCACCACAGGGGGCAGCTTTTTTCAATAGCTCAAACGCCATTATCGGATCGGTACTGAAAACCCAATCTGATGTTGCCGATTTTTTTTCTTTGGCAGATGCAAACGATGCTTTAGTCTCTGAAAATGCATCGTTGATGCAGACATTAAGAAGAATTCAAACAGACCCCGAAAATATTGATTTTCAGTTAGATTCATTGTTGAATGAAACTTATGAGTTTAAGAGTGCCAGGGCAATCAGTAATTCGCTTCGTTTCTCACAAAATCACCTCACCATCAATAAAGGGACAGTTGACGGAATCAAAGTCGGTATGGGGGTCTTCAATCATGAGGGAGTTGTGGGTAGAGTTAAGACTGTTTCAAAAAATTATTCTATTGCTATTTCATTATTGAATACAGGTTTATTGGTTTCTTCAAAGATGAAGTCAAACGATGTGTTTGGCTCAGTAAATTGGGATGGTAAGAATTCAAAGCAAGCCAAAATGCTCTATGTTCCGCGGCATGTTAATGCGAAAGTCGGGGATATAATCATCACTTCAGGCTTCAACGCAGTATTCCCGGAAGGAATAAAAGTAGGAATTATATCCAGTGTCTCCCAAGGGAAAGACCCGAATTACTTAGAGATTTTATTAGATCTCAGCACTGATTTCAGTAGAGTGAGCTACATCTATCTAGTGGAAAACACACAATTTAAGGAGCTCGATTCCTTGTACATAAAATCTGAATTGACTAATGAGTTTTAAAAGATTAGTCACATTCATTGTGCTCGGATTGATTCAAATCTTATTACTTAAAAATCTTGCGCTTTTCGGTATTGCTTTTTGTTTTTTATACCTTGTCAGCATATTTAATTTACCTACCTCAATTCCGACTATTCCGCTTTTGCTTATAAGTTTCATTCTGGGCTTGACCATTGATGTGTTCTATGAGACCATTGGCATTCATGCACTATCCGCTACGTTTTTAGCATTCCTGAGACCTTTCTGGCTGAAAGTAATAAGCCCCAGTGGCGGATACGATGACAATACAAATCCAACAATAGCAGAAATGGGAATAGGCTGGTACATTTCATACACTTGGCCTCTGGTCTTTTGCTTTTGTTTGCTTTTCTTTTCAACGGACCAGTGGGGTACTGGTAGATTTCTGAATGCCTTAAACAAAAGCTTTTTCTCTTCGACTTTTACTGTCCTTTTGGCTATCATTGTACAACTGATTTTCTTCAAAAGGAGAAGGGACATCTAATGAACGACCAAAAGCCCGTAGTAATCATTGTTTTTATTTTCTTGGTTGGTTTGGTCTTATTGATCAAGTTATTTACCATCCAAGTACTGGACGACAGCTTTATCAGAAAAGCTGAACGTAATGCTATACAGCGGATTGTTGATCATCCATATCGCGGACTAGTTTATGATCGGCAAGGAAAACTTTTGGTATACAACAACCCGATATTCGATTTAATGATTGTTCCAAAAGAATTTCAAATTGGAGATACCACTCGGTTTTTGGAACTTTTCCGGATTTCAAAAGACAAACTAATTAAATCATATACAGCAGCTAGAGAATATTCGTGGGTAAAACCGTCAACTTTTATCAAACAAATATCAACTCCGGATTTTGCTAGAATCCAAGATTTTTTAATTGATTATCCGGGACTTTTTATCCTAACTCGGTCGGTCAGGTCTTACCCTTCACCTATTGCTTCCCATGCATTGGGCTATATAGGCGAAATCAGTGGTCGGCAACTCGAGCGCGATAGTTCAGACTATTACTCACAAGGAGACTATGTAGGACTCAGTGGGATGGAGAGCTATTACGAAAAAGAGCTACGAGGAAAAAAAGGAGTCAAATATAAAATGGTCAATGTAAGGGGAATTGATAAAGGGTCTTTTAAAAATGGGGAATATGACACAGCATCTGTAGAAGGAAATAACATTACCGCTACCATAGATCTAGAATTACAGGAGTATGGAGAGTTCCTCTTGAATGGAAAAACGGGGTCTATCGTAGCAATTGAACCCAAGACAGGTGAAATCCTTGCAATGATTTCAGCCCCGTTTTATGATCCAAATAGTCTGACAGGAGCAGATTTCAGCAAGAACTACCAACTATTGACTTCTCAAATCAGTAAACCTCTTTTTAACCGACCTGTTATGGCTACGTACCCACCAGGATCGATTTTCAAAATCGTTCAAAGTCTTATTGGACTTCAAGAAGGGATCTTAGTACCTTCCACGACTTTTGCTTGTAATAAATCTCTTGTAGCTTGTCACAACCACCCCTCTCCAGTTGATCTGTTTGGAGCTATTCGCAATTCTTGCAATCCATATTACCATCAGGCTTTTCGTCAGCTAATTAATCAGGAGAAGTCTCCCAACACATATATTGATACAAAAATTGGGCTGACGAATTGGAGAGAAAAAGTACAGAAATTTGGTTTGGGCTCTGCCTTGGGCATAGATATGTATGGGGAGCGTGGCGGATCTATTCCGTCAAGTGCCGATTATGATAATGTATACGGGGAGGGAAGATGGAAATATTCCACGATCTATTCACTTTCTATAGGACAGGGAGAGATGCTGGTCACCCCTTTGCAAATGGCTAATTTGGCTGCAATATTTGCTAATAAGGGTTATTATTACAAGCCTCACTTGGTAAAGGCAATCAATGGCGATACGGGAAAAATTCCAGAAGAATACCTTCAACGAAACAACGTGGGCATAGACGAGAGGCACTTTGATTTGATTCAAGAAGCTATGGCAGCTGCACTTTATGGTACTGCAAATAGAGCGGTCATGAAAGATTTGGTGATCGCAGGCAAAACAGGGACAGCTCAAAACCCGCATGGGGAGGACCACTCAGTTTTTATAGCTTTTGCTCCAAAAGACAATCCCCAAATCGCAATTGCTGTATATGTGGAAAATGCAGGCTGGGGAGGTAGAGCCGCAGCCAGTACGGCCTCATTAATGATTGAAAAATACATTCAAGGACAAGTAAAGCGACTTGATCTGGAAAATTATGTCTTAGCCGGGAATTTTATTTACTGATGAGAGGTCAAACAGAAATTACTATTAATCGGGTTGATTGGCCCACTGTGCTGATTTATTTTTCCTTGGTAACCTTGGGCTGGTTCAATATTTATGCAGCAGTCTTTGATGGGCAAGCTTCTAAAAGTATCTTCGATTTTTCTATTAATTCTGGAAAACAACTCGTTTGGATCGGCACTGCGATTGGGATTATCATCGTAATTATGGCCGCCGATTACCGACTTTTCGAAAATCTTTCATTGATTCTATACCTTGTTTTTATTGGCTTTCTATTGGCCACTCCATTATTCGGAAAATTAGTAAATGGGCAGCGAGCTTGGTTTGAAATAGGTTCATTTCGTCTTCAGCCAGGAGAATTTGCCAAATTTGCAACGGGCCTAGTTTTGGCTAAAATTATGGAAAAGCCAACTTTTGACCTCTCTAAGACCAAATACCAGCTACGGGCCTTCGGAGTACTTTTACTTCCTGTAGCATTGATCATTCTTCAACCAGATACTGGAACAGCAATGGTTTATTTTGCGATGCTGTTGATGTTTTATCGAGAAGGTCTTCCTTCGCATTATTTCATTCTTGGCTTTGGTGTGGTAGCCCTCACCTTACTGGCATTGGGTATTTCCAATACTAGTTATGTAGCTATAGCCATTATAGTTATCACTGCAGCGCTGATCATAATGGGTAAAAAAACTCCACAACAAATAATTGCTTTTTCTTTAATCGGAGTCGCATTAATAGCCTATACCTACAGCCTTGACCTTGTCGTATCTAAACTTCCTGAGCATCAACAAAACCGAATTATGGTACTCTTTGATCCAGATCTTGATCCTTTAGGAGTTGGTTGGAACGTCACGCAATCTAAGATTGCAATAGGGTCGGGAGGACTATTGGGAAAAGGATACTTAGAAGGAACACAGACTAAATTTGATTTTGTCCCTGAGCAACACACTGACTTTATTTTTTGCACACTGGGAGAGGAATTTGGATGGGCGGGAAGCTTTGTAGTGATCTCTCTTTTTATGGGCTTGCTTTACCGCCTTGTAATCATGGCCGAACGTCAAAAAAATAGATTTTCAAGGATCTATGGGTATTGTGTAGTTTCAATATTATTTTTCCACTTTATGATCAATATTGCCATGACAATTGGATTATTTCCAGTGGTAGGTATTCCACTCCCCTTTTTTAGCTACGGAGGATCATCG
>JBDNIP010000879.1:0-2470 GCA_041688245.1 Algoriphagus sp. | reverse complement strand
TCCTCTACTTCATAAGCGGCGGGCAACTCAAAGCCATTTATGAAAATCGTGGGCGAAAGGGTAATTTGCTCCTTTTCTGCACATCCTTCATGGCTTTGATCATTGATTCCTGATTTGCTAATTCCCTATTTTGAATCTACTTCCTTGCATGAGCTTAACATTCTTAATAGATCAGATAATACCAGTATAAAGGTTGTCAAATTCATTTCTAACTTGTGTAATCAGGTTCCCCTTATCATCCAGATATTTTACTCGATCAGCTGATACCTTTGACAGCCAACTGAAATAAGGATAGGGGTTTGGTTGAGTTGAACAACACAGGGTAGGGGAAGCTGATCCAGTTTGTCCTCGCCGATTTGAAGCGCAAGGCTGTCCACTTTGTATTCAGCAAAGGTATCCGAGATGGATAGGAGGCTCTCAGGCTGAGGATGGGTGAGCAATTTTTCTTTAAGAAAAGCCGTGGTGTAGGGCAGTTTGATCAGCTCAAACAATCTCTTCATACAAATCAGACTATTTTCCATTGACAAAAAACTAAAGTTCCTTAATTCATTTTGTTTTAAACTAATAAGGCCTAACTTCCTGCATCTCTAAGGATTAACCTAGTAAGTTATTTCTAATTTTTAGTAAATTTTTACTTAGTAGTTTTTTATGGAATTAGGAGCTCGTTTGAAAAAAGCCAGAGAATCAAAAAGATTTTCCCAGTATGAAGTATCACATTTGTTGGGAGTATCTCAGAAGACACTTTCTAATATAGAGAGCGGAAAAAGTATTCCAAATATATTCCATTTGGCCAAAATGGCTGAAATCTACGAGCTGGATATATTGGACTTTTTGGCGCGGCAAAGAGTGTTTCTAACTAAAAAAACCCTCAATCCAATCAGGGCAATAATTCAGAATTAAAAAAATCAGAACACTTACTGTTGAAAATTTGGAAAAACAAAAAGTGAAAACCCGGTAGCAATCGAAGGTTTCGGTAATTTTTTACCCAAGCTAAAATGTGAATATGATTATCCGGAATGATGTAAATAAACTATTTTCCCTTGGTATTCCGGGGAAAAATCCACTCTAGACAACCTCGTCCTATACTTGATTAATTGGTGATAAGGCAATTGATTTTTCCGATCCCAGCCGGAACATATATTACTAAAACTGGACCAGTCTAATCATTGCATCGATCCCAGCGGGATCGTGTTACGGATTGGGCTTTATCCGACCTCGTTCCGCACTTTTTTGTTTTAAATATTCCAAAATTTCTTCTTTAGTCATTTTTGCGAATATTGCATCCAATCTGTCCTTTTGCTCTCTTGCAAATTTTACAGCGTCGAAGCCTTTTTTTATTTTAGTTTCCATAATTTATTAGTTCTCTTGGTGAGCGAATATCCAACAGTTTATATCCGTTTTTGATGTTTATTGAATTGTATCCACGAATTCTATCAACATTCACTACATATTTAAAATTCCAACTTACGAGTAAATCGGCTTGATATATTGTCACAAGTGCTATATGGAGACAGTCAGCATAACTTGTTACACCTATAACTTTTTCAGTAATATATTCAGTCGCCAAATCAACTGCTTCATCTTTGTCTTATAGAAATTCGGTAAAACCATCATCGAGATTTGATATAAGATTTTTTATTCGTTCGGGTGCAAATTCCAGTTCTTCATCCAACATTGTTGATAATAGCACAGTAAATTGGCCATTATTTATTCTCTCGAAAAGTGGTTTTGTGAATTCCTCAAATTCCTTGTCAAAATATCCTCCAAAAACTGAAGTGTCAAAATAAATCCTCTGTTTTTTCATTATATAAATTAACGAAATTCAGCGGAACGTTAAATTTTCGCAGGATTTTTTTTCGACTTGTGCTTAACTCCCGACTAGGCGTAAGCTAATCTTCGCCCGCTCTGGGGTCGTGATTTCTGTTTACGTGTCATCTTTTCTAGTAGTATTTAACGCCTCTGGCATCTACTTCCCCCCCATCGCTATAAACTAATTAGTCAGTATTATTACAAGGATTGTGTATCGCTTTTATCCTTTACTGGTGTTATTGCGGATAATCATAAATGGGAATCACAAAATTCTATGATTATCGGTAATCCTCCACGCAGCCAAATTTCATTCTGGATTTTCTTCTAAAATTCCTCTCCATTTTCGAAACAGACTTAAAACTCCTCTGATCCAGAGAGCTCGGGAGGCGGAATTCGATCCGGCTTCTATTCAGGACTTCCCTTTACATCGGGAAGTGAAACAAAACAAATACTCATTAAAATTTAGGTCAAAAATTTCTATACACATATCGTTGTGCACTAAAATTAAAAAAGGTCCAAGTCTATCCACCGTAGAATAGGCTTGAACCAAATGAATTGACAATTCAGCATTTTCAGCTTTCCCTACCTATCACTAGGCAAGTGGATTTTCTATTTTAGTTTTCTGATTTCAGAATTCAGCTTTCTGACTTTCAAAGTCCTA
>JBDNIP010000878.1:0-2552 GCA_041688245.1 Algoriphagus sp. | reverse complement strand
TTTCCTGTCTCAGCCGGAAACCTGTTGAAAAGAGTAAGCTCACCAACTTCATCACGGATCGGCATTACCGGCCAGGTATGTAAGGCATTGAAGATAATCCCTGTACCGCGAGAACCATCTGTTCGTGGAGTGTTATCTTTGACGTAGTTTGGAGCCACATTTACCCCGATGTTGACTTTGTCAGACAATTGATAGTCCGTATTCAATCGAAGCGAGAATCTCTGGAAATCGGAGTCTACCACTACGCCATCTTGATTAAAGATACCTGCCACTACTGTAGTATTGACACGCTCTTTATTTGAGGTTATGGTCAGATTGTAGCTAGATATCGGCGCAGTCTGGAGCAGTGCATCATACCAGTCATTGGTATCGTTCCGATAGATAGAGGGATTTTGGAAAATACTCGGTACCGGACGATCTGCATCTTCATAGTATTCCTTTTTAAACTGAGCAAATTCCTCCGCATTCATCATCTCAAGTCTTCCCCTCTGGGGCGTTTTCTGAAAACCTGTGAAAACATTTAAGTTGACATTGGTCTGACCTTTGGTGCCTTTTTTAGTTGTGATTAGGATCACTCCATTAGCAGCACGAGAACCATAAAGCGAGGTTGATGCTGCATCTTTCAATACAGTGATTTCGTCGATTTCATCGGGATTGATAGAGTTGATATCTCCAGTGATCGGAAAACCATCCACCACATAAAGTGGTGCGCTACCGCCGGAAACTGACAACTGACCACGAATCCGAACGTTCATACCTTGTCCAGGCTGACCGGTAGTCTGATTAATTTGAACGCCTGCCAATCTACCTTGAAGCTTTTGAGCAATCGTGGAAACCGGCATATCTTTTAGTTCTTCGCTTCCGATGGATTGAATAGATCCCGAAACTTCTTTCTTGATCTGACTACCATATCCGACTACTACTACCTCCGATAGGTCAGACATGGAGACATCCATTGCTACAGCATAGATCGTCTGACCGCTTTGGACAGTGATCTCTCGGGATGAATACCCGATAAAACTTACCACCAGAATATCTCCGGGGGCAGCCTGAATAGAAAAATTACCATCAATATCGGTTACAGTTCCCGTTTGAGTTCCTTTGACTAGTACAGTGGCACCCGGGACAGATTCTCCTGTTTCGTCTTTTACAGTACCTGATACATTAGCCGATTGGGCTAATGCGGTCAAGGTAGTAAATAGCATGAGCAGCATTAACCCAATTAACCGGGTTTTTACTTTAGTTTGAAAATGTTTTTTCATAAGATTGGGTTTGTGTTAACAGTAAATTAGCTCTTCTAATTACCAGATTTACTTCTCAGAGACTATCCTGCACAGTACTGTATTTCAATTATTTATCACTTCAAAAAATTTAAAAAGTAACAGGATGCCACAGGATAGTATCACAATAAATTATTTGGGTCGTGTTGCTTCAGGATTTATAAAGTCTCGCGCTTTTTTTAGCTCGAAAAAAAATAGGAATGACCTCAATTAATTGAAATCCAATTACTTTTTCACTATAGTTAAAGTCTAATTGACCTATATATTAAAAATTCGATTACTCTCAATTGTATTTCTTGCAGGACTCGTCTTTCAACGCATAAAGAAATGCTGGAACTCGAAAAAACACTACGGTCGCTCTTGTAAGTAATAATCTTGCCGCTCGAATGATGGATTATGTCACGTTTAAAACTTAACTTCATCTTCTCTACCCCCACTAACTTAAGGAAAAAACAAAAAAAATAGGTTAACAAGAGGCCATTCTGGTCTTCAAATGAGAAAATCCAGCAGTAAGAAAGTTTCAGATCCTCAAATTCATGAGAAGAATTTGAGGATCGATAAAATTTACTTTCAATTCATGTGGAAAAAAATTAAACCAACTCCATTTGGTTCGTGGAAAAACAGTCTAAAAAATCTTCTTGATCTGCTTTAATCAAAAATCAACTTTTGGCTAACAGCCCAAACTCCGCCTTACCATGTCCGTCGGGAGTTGTATAAAACGGTCGCTGCTCGATTTCATAGTTTAGTTCTGAAGGAATTCCCAGTGCATGGTAAATAGTCTGGTGAATACTGTCAATCTTGATCGGATTTTCGATGGTATTACAGGGACGCTCGTCAGCGGTTTTCCCAAATACATGTCCACGTTTGATTCCACCGCCAAACATCAGAATTGAGCAACCATCCGTAAAATGACGGTGCATCCCATAGTTTTTCATATCCGCTATAATATCGGGAACTTCCACTTGATCTTTAACTTGTAAACCTGGACGCCCTTCTGTCATCATGTCCCGGCTAAATTCACTTGCCAAAATCACCATTGTCCGATCTAGTCTACCACTTTGATCTAGGTCTTTGATCAATTGAGCGACAGGTCCATCAATCATTTTTTTCATATCCTTCAGTCGGGTGTGGCCATTATCATGCGTATCCCAACCAAAGAACGGTTCGTATTCGGTCGTCACAGTGATGTATCGGGCTCCTTGATCGACCAGTCTTTTGGCTAATAGGCATCCCAATCCAAACTTACCGTTGTTGTACTTATCGTAGCTTTCC
>JBDNIP010000132.1:0-2495 GCA_041688245.1 Algoriphagus sp. | reverse complement strand
TGTTTCAAAATCAGCTAATTGTGTCGCCCCATGCTTAGCACTGATATAATCGTAAGCAGTTTTACTCCCCTTCTCCAGATTATCTTTTCTAAACACAACTGTTTTGTTGGAAAAACTGTCATCAAACAATTTTGCTTGGGGAATAATGTGGTCAATATCAATTTGCTTACTGAACAATATTTCCCTCGATATATAGGAATTGGTATATAAATCTTTGTATCCATTATTTTTCAATTCCTCATACAAGCGGTACCGGATGATATCATTTCTACTTGGATTTTTGACTCCAAATTCATTTTGTAAAAGTTTAAATATTTTCTCATGATTGGTTTTCGCTGTATTGATACTCGACGTCATCTCGGCGCGCTCTTTGGCATTTTTCTTCAAGTCACGAGCAAGTTCAATCCGTATTTCGTCGAATTTGAAGTATTCAACAATATTTCCACTTTCATCCCTTTTACTGTTTTTCTCGATCAATGCGTTGACCACATTGACCAATTGATTTAGGATCTTTTCAACTACAGGGTTACGAAGGCTATTCTTTTTAAGTATTTCCAATTTATCCTTGAGAGGACGGTTAGCAATTTCTTCTTTGGTCAAGGAAGATGCAGAATGGCTGTATTCTGCCAGCTCACAGGCTGTACTATAATTATTCTCTTTGATATAAGGATATATTTTGCGGATTGCTTTACTACTCAGATTCCCATAATCATCTGAAAGGGTAACGTCTGCCAAAATTTGACTATGTTCTCTTTTAAATCCGAATTTCTTTTTTAACAGCTCGTATAGCTTTTCATTTCCGCTAGCGGATTCATCTCCTTCATAAGAATACAGAAGATGCCAAAATTGATAAGATGCTTGTTTTTCAAATTCTTTTCCATCTAGTTCAGGATCAAAGTCCAAGATTGCCGTATCTATTTTTAAGATTTCGAAAATCTGTTTGATCATATTTTTGATCTCAGATGCCGCGATCTGTATGTCATCTAACTCAACTTCATCTTTATTTGATTTTACTTCCAATAATTCCTTGACATCATATCCTTCGATATCGAGTATTTTCAGGTAGGCTTCATACAAAGCTTTATTGGTTCGATTACCTTCCAAAACCGAATAATTAATTTCCCAGTCTTGAATTTTGTATCCCAATAATTCAAAAACGGTCTTGGAAGGTAAATTCCCCTTTAAGTTCAATTCCTCAAAGAGATGCTGTCTTTCTTCTAAACTGAATGCAAATATTTCCTTTTCCGATTCAACTAAACTGCTTTGATTTTCCTTTTTTTCCATGCGTTTTTTACTTTCTTTTTTCTTGATTAACACGTTGTGAAGTACTTGCCAAATCTTAAACTCTTGGAACAAGGGAGAGGACTTAGGTGCTACTTTTAGTCCTATTATTTTCTTTTTTCCAGTTTCTATTTCAATTTCTTTGCGTTCAAACTCACAGAAACTAACCAATCCTTTTTGGGACTTCAGCTTTCGCTGGTAAAAAATTACAATATCTCGAATTTCTACTTTTGGCTCATCTGTCAATTCTGGATCGTGTTTTTTTTGTTCGCTCCATATTAGTTCAAACTCATCCAAATAATCTTGACGGTAGAAAACTTGATTTTTCAACTGCGTGTGCGGATTTTTGAGCAATTGCTTGAACAGGTATTGTCCAACAGTCTCTTTGTTGAAATAAAGCTCTTTGCTTCTATCTGAAATTGCACCAAGATATCCGCTAGAATTATTAAGGTTGTTGTTAATCTCTGTGATTACATAGGCCACTTCCTCTTTTTCCAATTGTTGAGAAATAGCTTCGCTTCGCCATTTATAGGCTTGAACTTTCTTCCCTTCTCTAGTTCCTTTATTTTCGGCCGTATTAAACCGGTATTTGACCCAAAATATAGCTGAAGTAGCCCGCTGCCCTTTTCCTTCCAATTCTTTTTTAAATTCATCGGTGAAAATTTCCGGATAATAGTTTTTTTGGAAAGCCCACACTTTATCCAATTCTTCTTTTAAATCTGAACGATAAAAATCTGAGATATTCTTTTTACCTGCTTGCAGCAACGCATAAGCAAATTGACCAGGTGTAAGCTTTTCTTCATAAAGTTTTTTAGCCATTTCCATCCCATCAATCGCTTGCCCCTCGTCCTCATTTTTAGCTTTACGACTGCTCTTGTAGCCTCTCTTTTTATTGATCGCCAAAAGTACTCTTGCCAAATCATCCTTTTCAATTTTCTCTGTAACAGATTGAGCTCTCAATCTCCAAGTCGAATGTGTGGTGCTTTTACCATCCTCAGCCAGTTTAGTTTCTTTTGTAATGATATTGGCTTTGAATAAAGCATGAATCAGATTAGCTCTTCGATCTTGATAGCGATCCAAATTCCTTCTAGCTCCACGTTTCAGTGTACGATCCGCATTAATTGTAATTGGCTTACCTTTTTCGAAATTCGTTTGCTCATCCGTTGTAAGCGGATTAACCCTAACTCCTATTTGTTTGATTATTGATTTCAAAG
>JBDNIP010000131.1:0-17663 GCA_041688245.1 Algoriphagus sp. | reverse complement strand
TTTTTCCGGCTCAGTTGAAGTGAAAGAGTTGGTAGCTGGAGGATTGGAGTTTAAGATCACGCTCACTGGTCCAACAGGTGATGCAATTACCAATTATCCTGCCCATCTACACTTCGGAGGTATTGAGGAGCCTAATGTAGTGATCGCAGCAATGCTAAATCCTGTAAACAGCGCAACTCTCAAAAGCACAACAATAATCAAAGAATTGACAGATGGCACTAAACTGAATTTCGAATCTTTTGAAATTTTCCAAGGTCATATAAAAGTCCATTTGGCAAGCGATGGACCTGATTATAAGGTTATTTTGGTTTCAGGACATGTAGGTAATAATTCTATTCGGTCATCAAATTTTGATCGTTCTAAAATCGCTGTCTGTGGAAATTCATTCTAATACGACTTGAGCACAAAAAGTAAAAGGCAACCAATTAGTTGCCTTTTTTGTGGATTTGAATTTTATATCAATTCAGAATTAGAGGGAAAGTAATATCCAAATCAGTCTCGCCACCAGCCTGAATAAAATTCTCAAAGTTTGGATTAGTAGCACCTGAGAAGTTCTTATCCAGAGCATGTCGAAGCACGATCCGCATATTGGCGTTATTGAACCCTGGGTTTTGAGCTACTACTACTTTGCCTACCACACCGAGTAAATCTCCAGTTGGATCAGCATAAGTATAAGTCAAGACGCCGGAACCCACGAATGCCGTACCCAAGAAATAGAATTGATGTTCATCAGCTTCTGTTAAGATCTCAGCGGTGATATCTTCATTCTCAATCGAGTTTCTAACCTCAATTTTCAACTGATAGGTTTTCCCCTTAGTCAGGGTTACATTCTGAATCGTAGGAGTAGCACCTACCTCGATTCCCTGTGGATCAGATGCGCTGAAAGAAGTGATCGCACCGGTAGGAGTACCTGCAGCATTTAACTCTTGAAAATTTAAGATCACATCGGTGATTACTTCCCCATCATTTTCTGGTTCAGGATCATTACTTTCGCAGGCTGTAAATCCAAAAGCGGCAAATACAATTGCATACAGGAAGGATTTATTTGATTTTAACATAGTTGGATTGTTTAGAATTGGTAATTGATTTTTAATAGAATGTTTTGCCCGATATCATCTGTGAAGTATCGGAATCGATTCATATACTCTTTATAGGAAGTATTGAAAAGATTGTGCACTTGAAGCCCAAGGTTGAGTTTGTTTCCCTTAAGGTCAATTCTGCGTTGGTAAGCCAAATTGAATAAAGCGTAAGCTGGAGGCGCAGCTGCGATATCAAAGTCTGGTTCACGTCTTTGTTTTGCGACTAGGATATTACTCAGCGTCAATTTATTGGTCTGGGAATTGGCGTTTTTTCCAAAATTATAAGCAATTCCCCAATCCATTCGATCAGAAGGAATAAAGGGGAAATAGTTGTTTTCGTCTGTATTCTTTGCCCTGATGATGGAGCCTTTGGCATATCCGCTGAGGTTATCGGTAAATTGATAACTTCCTGCAAAGTCAAATCCATAGAAAAATGCCGTAGCCTGCAGGTATTCATAGACATTAAAAGTTCCGCGTAGACTTACTACGTTTTCCCCTGTTGGACTGATATAAATGTAATTCTGGATCCGATTAGCATATCCAGTGATCTCTAAGTTTAGTTTTTTGAAATTGTATCCCAACTCATTTACCCATTTGAATGATTTCTCAGAGTTTAAATTTGGATCCCCAATTTCTATAGCTGCCGCACCGTGATGGAGACCTTGGCTGAATAGCTCATTTACATTTGGAGGACGCCAAGCGGAACCTAGATTAGAACTGAGCGAAAGGGTAGGGCTGAGTTGAAAGAGTCCCCCAAAGAAGGCTGAGAAATTCTGATAATTCAGATCAGCTTGCTGAAGCTCATTATTAATATACCTCGCAGTCTGAATTGACCTTATGTCAAAACGTAATCCGCCTTCCAATTCTACCGGGCCTTTGGAGTATTTTTCCAATACGTAGAAGCCGAGATTAACCATGTCATAGTTAGGAATCAAGGGAGTAATTCCAGTTCCGGGAATATTGGTATTAGCCTGCTGAATGACGTTGACACCCCAAGTGCCACTGAACTCATTTTTATGAGTATGGTCTAGAAATAAGTCAAGCGTATTGGTGTAGAGCTGTAGATCTAGGCTTGGTTTATTATTCAAATCTCCTCTTCGCCGATCATATTCTTCTCTGATATTCAACTGGAAGCCGTATTTTGCATTGAGCTTCCAGTTCTCATTTAGATGGTAATGTGACTTAAGCTTGGCAAGATGATGCGATACAACTTGTTTTGGATTGTCAATGCTGTAGGTAAAAGTACCATCTGTAAATGGGCGACCATTTTGAATAATGTTCTCCAAGTCAGAAAGGTTTCCGGTATGCGCATCTCGCAAAATTCCAATGGAGGTATTGAAGAAACTGTAATAGGTCTCAATTCCCAGTTTAGGACTACTGTATCCGATTGAACCCGAGAAATTCAGCTCGCTCATTCCGGTATTATTTTGATAATAATCCGGTGATTTGACATTCCCAGCTCTTTTGGCAGATCCCTGAACTCTGTACCCTAAGCCTTTTATTTTTCCCGAACCCCCACTGTGCGATATGGCAATGTTACCCAGTTGACTGTTAGAGCCTCCAATTAAATTCAGTTCTGTTAGACTTTGTTTTTTGGTAAAAAGTGGGGTAGGATTAACTAAAATAACGCCTCCCATTGCTTCAGGGCCGTAACGAACAGTTTCTGCACCTTTGATCACGGTGATTTCATCTGCGAGAAACGGATCAATTTCCGGGGCATGTTCTGCTCCCCATTGTTGACCTTCCAGTCTGATTCCATTGTTCAGGATCATGATTCGATTGCTGTGCATCCCATGAATCACAGGCTTTGAGATCGTATTTCCCGTGCTGAAAGTGGTCACTCCAGCGATTCGTTTTAGGCTTTCTCCGAGATTTTCACCCCTGGCTTCCATTAAGTCATCACCATAAAGTGCCGTGACCGCAGTGGTAGTTTGTACCGCATCACGGTGTCCATGGATCTCTACACCAGTGAGTTTGAAAGATTCTTCTTCTAGTCGATAGGTCTTATTAAATGAATTGTCTCTAAGGTTTATCGTGTCCTTGATTTCTCGATGCCCGAGGTATTGTATAGTAACGGCGTAGGTTCCAGGACAGAGATTCTTGATATTGAAATTCCCTGTTTGGTCTGAAACTGCACCTTGAGCTGCCCCTACTACCCAGATATATGCTGCTTCAATTGGCTCATTATTTTCCAAATGAATCACCTTACCTCGTATCGATAAATTGCAAATTTGTGCATTTGATACGGAGCTAATACCAATGGAAAGGAATAGAATGCGTAGAAGATTTTTCAGATTCACGATTCAAAAGTAAGATTGAATTCTAACATAAACTCATAAAAATGAAACAAAGTTGCAAAAAAGGATAAACGGTGTAAATCGTGGGTTTTAACCGTTTTTGAAAAAAAGATTGCTGTTTACTGTCTTTTTTTTCTTGAAAGCCACTGGTTCATCTCTGCTATTCAGACAATTTTTGACAAAGGTTTTTTCAATTCTTAGGATTGTCTACTTTTAGCGTATGGAATATGCGATTGTAGACATTGAGACTGCTGGCGGGAATCCCAAAGGTGGAGGAATCACTGAAATCGCGGTTTTGATTCATGACGGCGAGCGAATTACTCAAGAGTATCAGACACTTTTGAACCCTGAAATGGGAATCCCCACTTACATCACCGGACTTACTGGCATCGATAATTTCATGGTCCGCCATTCCCCCACTTTTGAAGCTATTCAGGATGAACTTTGGGACTTGCTAGCCAATCGCGTATTTGTCGCGCACTCCGTTAATTTCGATTTTGGATTTATCCGTGAGGCTTTTTTGAAAGTAGGAAAGGAATTAAAATCACCTACACTTTGCACGGTTAGGCTAAGTAGAAAAATCTTTCCAGGGCTGAAATCCTATAGTCTTGGGCGAATCTGTGAGAATCAGAAAATCCCGATCACTGCTCGTCACCGCGCAATGGGAGACGCTCATGCAACAGCTATTCTGTTCGACAGAATGACTAAACAAGCTCCAGAGGTGATCATGGAATCCTTGAAGAAAAACACAGGCCATACCTTCCTTCCCCCTAATTTTTCCTTAGAAAAATTTCAGTCAATTCCGAGTTCATGTGGGATTTACTACATGCTCAATTCAAAAGGCAAAGTGATCTATATAGGCAAAGCAATCAATATTCGGGATCGGTTTAAAAATCACTTTTCAGGAAATTACCTCCCAAATCTCAAGCAAAAGCTGAAAGCAGAAGTAGTGGACCTCCAGTGGAAATTGACCGGAACTGAATTTATGGCTTTACTGATGGAGATGCTGGAAATCAAGCGACTATGGCCTGCGTATAACGCTGCTCTGAAAATGCCCAAAACGCTCTGGGGATTGTTTCATTACGAAGACGGAAGTGGCTATGCCAGATTTCAAATCTCGAAAGTCACCAAGCATTTACAGCCCGTCGAGACCTTCTTCTCCTTAGAGGAGGCCAATACTTTTCTTAAAGGGGGTGTCGAACACTATGAACTTTGCTCGAAACTAAGCGGCTTGAGGAGAGTGAATTGCTCACCGGAATTACCAAACCCCTGTGAGGGTGCCTGTGATGCTGAAGAAGCACCAATTTCGTATAACCAGAAAGTATATTCTTTTTTGAGGCAAATTAAGGCGAGCCAAAAAGAAATTCTTCTGGAGTTGTCAGGTCGAGAAGAAGGAGAAAAGGCCTATTGTGTATTTAACCATGGGATTCTGACTCGAATTGGATTTGTCAATGAACCCGACGAAAATTTAGATTTCATTGCTAAGCTAGAACTTGTTCCTAGAATCCCAGAGACGTATTATTTGCTGCGGCAATTTTTCCCAACCTTTCAATCCACACAGATTAAAGTGTTCGAATCTGTTTAAAGATCTGAAGTACTAAAGGTGTCACCTTGTCTTAGATCATCCGTTTCATAGCCTTTCTTAAACCATTTCATACGCTGCGCAGAGGTACCTTGGGTAAAAGAATCATGCACTACACGTCCTGAGGACTGTTTTCGCAAGCTGTCATCGCTGATCGCATTTTCCGCATTTAGTGCTTCTTCCAAGTATCCTCGCTCCATCCTGTTATTGGCTTGCTGGCGCTCAGTAATTGTCAAGTTCTTGGTTCCAGATGATCTCTGTATCCGCAAGAATTTTAGCACTAAATTCAGCCAAGCGATCATCTGCTGCTGATGGGGGATAATTTTGCTCGTTGGAAAATCCCTGCGATCCTCCACTTACACTATTACCAAGAAAAGAAAGTGGATTGGTGCCTGTGTCAAATGAAATTATCGCTACGATACCACTAATGACTAATCCTATTTTTGAAAAAAGAAACTTTAATAAAAACCCCACCATCATAAGATTCATTCCACTCCCTAGACTGTCTTGGGACGATTGTCCGCTACGATTATCGATAGTTGAGCTTTATTTTTGCCTTGACATTTCATCGGAAAAATATTTATTTACTTAAAATTAACCAAATTGATACTTTTAATCAGTGTCATTTGAATTTGAGTAAGTAAATCCAAAACCTAAAACCTATGAAGATCAATTATTTAATCCGAGTTTTAACTCTGGCCGTATTCGTATTCTTGTTCACACAGGTAAATGCGCAAACAGGAGTAGGCGCCAAACCTGAAAAAGGGGCAAAATTGTACCTAGACGGCTCCAAGAAATCCTTAGAAAAAAACTGGATCTATTGGGAAGGTCCACGATTCTCGACAGAAATGCCAATCAAATGGCCTGAAGTAGCAGATCCCCTATCAGTAGGAAAATCAATCAGTAGCAATGATCCAGCCGGTGCCGGAGGAAAATATGGTGCTGCCAATATCGTGACAAAGGATGAGTTCGGTGACTTCAGGGCTCACGTAGAATTTCTCATTAAATCCGAAGGAGGAAATAGTGGCGTTTACCTACAAAACCGATACGAGGTGCAGGTTTTGGATGGAGACTATGGTGATCATGGGATGGCAGCCTTGATCAATGAGCATATACCCACTTCGGAAGAATACAATGGACTTGGCAAATGGAATGCTTATGACATTGTCTTTCGTGCTGCCAGATTTAAGGATGGCAAATTAGTTGAAAAGCCACGAGCCACCGTCTACTTCAATGGTGTCAAAATCCATGAGGATAAAGAAATCAGCCAAGTATGGGGAGGGCCCAATTCTGGTCTTGATGGAGGCAATGATAACGGAAAAGGAATCACTAATAGTTTGGGAGGATTGAAACTGCAAGCCGAAGGGCACGACGTACTTTATCGAAATATTTGGATCAAAAAGCTAAGCTTAGAAGCTCCATCAACTGATTTTTGATATAGAATACTTCGGTAAATGCTCATTGAAGTATTTCCCGAAGTGTTCCTGTTCCATGGCCAATCATTCGCCAATGTGGCACTTCCAATTCTATTCTGGCAAGCATTCCAGGCTGCATTCCAATATAATCCGAGCTAGAAATATGGGAAAGGAGCAAGCTGATTGCTGGATTGTGTCCAACTAGTAGACAGATTTCTGCTGTTTCAGGAGTGTCTTCTAGCAGTTCAATCAGTGTATTCAAATCGGCATTGTAGACTGTTCTGGTAACCACCTGTTTTTCAACCGGTATGAAATTCTTGATTATTCTCGCTGTTTCTTGAGTTCGTTCAGCCTCAGAACAATACATCAAATCAACAGAAAATCCGTTGTTTGCAAGCAATTCCCCTAAGCGACTTAATTTTTCTTTACCCTTTAGCGTCAATTGGCGATCTATATCAAGTCCCTCTGAAAAACTTGCTTCCCCGTGTCTAAGTAAAAGTAATTGCTTCATTCTCTTTTTGATATCAGATTAAAAATTATATAAATATTCGCAAAAATCTTAGCAATTCAGGTTTGATTGAGGTGATTAATTTGGAGGATAAAACAATGCCCTCTACTTTTAGCTTTTCGAATCGAGGGCAACACCTTGTGAAAACTAATTTTATGTCAAAAAACCTTGTTATCGTCGAGTCACCTGCAAAAGCTAAAACTATTGAAGGTTACTTAGGCAAAGATTATAAAGTAGCGTCTAGTTATGGACATGTGAGAGATCTTCCAAAAGGAGATAAGGCGATTGACATCAAAAATCGATTTAATCCAACTTACGAAGTGACTGCTGATAAAAAGGAAGTCATTAAAAATCTCAAAATCTTGGTAAAGAATGCAGAGATGATCTTCTTGGCAAGTGACGATGACCGTGAAGGAGAAGCGATTTCCTGGCATTTGAAAGAGGTTTTGAACCTGAAAGATGAAAATACCAAGCGGATAGTTTTTCGGGAAATTACTAAAAACGCAATTACAAAAGCGATTGAGAATCCAAGAACCATCGATTATGATCTAGTCAATGCGCAGCAAGCGAGAAGAATTCTAGATCGATTGGTTGGTTTTGAGTTATCTCCAATCCTTTGGAAAAAAATAAAAACAGGACTTTCCGCAGGACGAGTTCAGTCGGTGGCTGTTCGTTTGGTAGTAGAGCGAGAGCGAGAGATAGAACAGCACAACGCGAAGTCAAGTTTTAGAATTACTGCTCAATTTGAAGTGGAAGGAAAAACCTTTCAAGCCGAGCTTCCAAAGAAATTTGAGACAAAGGATGAGGCCGAGGATTTCCTAAAGAAGTGTCTAGAAGCACAATTCGAGGTGGCAAATCTTGAGAAGAAGCCAACCAAGAAAACTCCGGCAGCTCCGTTTACGACCTCGACACTTCAGCAAGAGGCAAGTAGAAAGCTTTATTTCTCCGTTGCTCAGACCATGTCTGTAGCACAAAAGCTATATGAAGCAGGCAGGATCACCTACATGCGAACTGACAGTGTCAATCTATCGAATGATGCGATGGACTCAGCTAAGAATGCAATTGTAAGTTCTTTTGGACCCCAATATCATAAATCACGAAAGTTTACCACCAAATCAGAAAGTGCTCAAGAAGCCCACGAAGCTATCCGGCCAACGGATTTTTCTGTAGATGAAATCAGTGGAGATAGAAATGAATCTCGTCTCTATGATTTGATTTGGAAGCGGGCGATTGCATCTCAGATGGAAGATGCTGCTTTGGAAAAGACAACGATCACCATCGCAATTTCCAATCTACCTCAGAATCTCGTGGCAACCGGCGAAATCATCAAGTTTGACGGATTTTTGAAGGTTTATTTAGAAGATACCGATGATGAGCCGGAAGAGGAAGAGCTGAGCGGAAAGGCAATCTTACCTCCATTGAATATTGGTCAAGGCCTGAATTTGATGGAAATGAAAGGCAGAGAATCCTTCACTCGCGCTTCGCCCAGATATACGGAAGCAGCTCTGGTGAAGAAACTTGAGGAATTGGGAATCGGAAGACCCTCAACTTATGCTCCGACGATCTCGACGATCCAAAAGCGTGAGTACGTAATCAAAGAATCACGTGACGGAACTCCTCGAAATTATGTAGAGATGATTATTGCCAAAGGCAAGTTCACTGAAGCAAACAAAACAGAAAATACTGGAGCAGAGAAGCAGAAGCTTTTCCCAACAAATATTGCCATGGTGGTAAATGACTTCCTGGTGGAGCATTTTCCAAATGTGATTGACTTCAGTTTTACAGCGCGAGTAGAGAAGGAATTTGATAATATAGCCGCTGGAGGACAGGTTTGGCAGGATATGCTCGAATCATTTTATAGTAAATTCCATCAAAGTGTCACCGAAACTGAGCTGGTTTCCCGTCAGGATGTCAATTCAAGTCGAGAGATCGGGGTCCATCCAGTCAGTGGAAAGGTGATCATTGCCCGTCTGGGTAAGTTCGGTCCTCTAGTACAGATCGGCGACAGTGAGGATGAAGAAAAGCAATTTGCTAGCCTGAAGAAAGGTCAGTTTATTGAAAATATTACAATAGAGGATGCTTTGGAATTATTCAAGCTTCCCCGTGATGTTGGAATGTTCGAAGATAAAAAGATGGTAGCTGCTATCGGCAGATTCGGACCTTACATCAGACATGATGGTGCCTTTGTTTCGTTGGGAAAAGATCAAGATCCTTTGAGTATCAACGAGGATGAAGCGATAAGAATAATTCAAGAAAAGCGTGAAGTAGATGCCAAGAAGCATATCAAATCTTTTGATGAAGATCCGGAAATTCAGGTATTAAATGGAAGATGGGGACCCTACATTAAGAAGGGTAAGGATAATTTCAAAATTCCAAAAGGAAAAGAAGCTGAGACCTTAACCTTTGCTGAAACAATTGAAATCATTGAAAATCAGCCTGAGGTGAAGAAAAAAGGCAAATTCGCCAAAAAGAAAAGCTAGCAGTTCGTTGACAGCCTGATTGGCCTCCAAAGGAAAAATACTATGAAGACAAGAATAATCCAGCACCTTACCAAGACTGTTTTATTCTTGTCTTTTCTTTTTGCCTCAAATCAATTGGCGGCTCAAAAAATCTTCAGGGGAACGATCATCGATGCCGCTCGAAATGAACCCATTCCTTATGCTACAGTCTTTTTGACCAATACTACTTTTGGGATTTCTGCAGACGAAGAAGGTAAATTCTCCTTGAAAGTACCCGAGGGAAATTATGACGTGATTGTCCGCATGCTTGGGTTTGAATCCTTGACTTTTGCATTGAACACCGCAACTTTACAGCCTCAAGGTTATAAAATGATGCTGCTGCCAATGGAGGATCAGCTAGATGAAATTGAGGTAGAGGAGGAGCGAGATCCAGTATGGTATCGAAATCTCGCTACTTTCAAAACCTATTTTCTAGGATCATCAGTCAATGCCAAATCGACCATCATCCTCAATGAAAAAGTCCTTCGTCTGGATGATCAATCTGAACCCGCGGTATTAAAAGTAAAGGCTGCTGACGTTTTGAAAATTGAGAATCCAAAACTTGGCTACAGCCTAGATTATTTACTGACTGATTTCAGATTTGAAGTGCGAGCGGGATACATTTTTTATGGAGGGAACCCCCTCTTCATCCCTGATACGACACTGAGTCCAGGCAAATTGAAAAAGGTGGAAACTAATCGGGAGTTGGCTTATCGTGGAAGTCTGCAGCATTTTATTCAAGCGCTTTATCAGGGAAAAGTCGGAGAAGAAGGATTTGAGATCCGAAGACTCGATCGACTGCCAAAAGATGGGGGATTTTTAGATCAGTTGAACAGCCAAATTTTGGATGAAGAAACACTCTTGTCTCGCAGTGCTGATGGCAAAGTGTCGATCAGCTACGACTTTTATTTACATATCCTGTACAAACTTGAAAAAGAGTCGAGTGAATACGCCGGAATCATGAATGGAAAAAAATCAATAAATCAATCCTCGCTCATGAAACTTGAAGTGGATTTATTGGAACTCTATGAAAATGGTGGCTATGCAAATCCTTTTGGGATCATGGTAGAAGGCTACATGGCATGGGAGCGGGTTGCAGATTTACTTCCTCTGGATTATCGACCAGATCGAGCAGGGAATTAATAGTCTGCGAAAATTTTTTCACAGCCGAAATTCCCTGCTCAAAGGGTCTTGAAATTAAAGTAATATGCAGTCGCTTTTCTGACAGTAGCTGGAGATAAGCTATAAAATTTGGTTGCCCGATACGAATTGAGATAATTTTAGACATTTCCGTTTTCCGTCTTCGGTCCTGATGAAAAATAAAGCTGCTGCCATCATGCGTTACAATCCTTCAGTTAAATCAAGAATTCAGGATCTCTGTATTTTGGATTAGGATAGGTGTAAAAACCCTCGCCTGTCTTTTCACCAAGTTTTCCCTGATCGATGTAGGTCGCCAAGAGCTTGGCAAATGCCTGAGAAGCTGCATCCGGCATATTGTGCGTCACATGCCATGCCGTCTCCAATCCAATGCTGTCCAAAATCCCAAAAGGTCCCATTGGCATATGGAAATTTACCATCCAAGATTTATCGATAGCCTCAACTTCTGCCACATCTCTAGTTTTTAACTTTCCGGCAGCGCCGATCAACGCCATAAGCATAGTATTGAAAATATAGCCTGGATTTTCTTTTTTGACTAAAACCGGAACTTGGTTCAATTTCCGTCCAAGGGTTTCCAACAGGGGAATCAAATCAGGATCAGTCCCCGGATGAGGCATGATATCTACCACACGAGAGTAAAACACATCATGAAAGTGGAAAGCACAGAATCTTGCTGGTCTTCCTGATTCCTCCGCAAACATAGAAGGTAGGAGATAGGAGGTGTTTGTGGTGAATATTGTCTTGACTGGTGCGATCTCTCCAAACTGCTTCCACACTTTCTTTTTCAACTCCGGATCCTCTGTGACGCTTTCATTGATCAAATCTGCATCTTCCACAGCTTCCAATGGATTGAGTGTAAATGTGACCCGGGCTAATGCCGCTGTTGCATTTTCTTCGCTGATTTCATTCGCCTTTTTCAGCTGATGCAGAATCTTCTGCATCGTATTCAATGAGAAATCCAAGCTCTCCTGCCTGATGTCGTAGACGCTAACCAGATATTCCGATATGGCAGACTGTAAGGCCACGCGAGATCCAAGCGTTCCTGCCCCCAGGATGCAAATTTTCTTAATGTTCATATTAAATTTTTTGGGTGTCTAGGCTTTTGAGAGCCATTTTTCCAGATGCTTCCACGACATGAATCAAAGCTCCAAATCGAGGGTCATTTGCATTTCCTTCTTTAAATCTTTTGTAAATCTGCTGCGCAATCACTGCCACTTTCACGATGCCGAAGATGTAATAAAACAGGATTTCACTTAAATCCAGCTTGCTTCTAAGTTTGTAATACTCAATAACTTCAGATCGAGTCATATTGCCCGGAAGATGTGAGCAGTTGAATAATTTCAGAATATCTGGATCTCCAGCTTCGCACCAATAGGCTAGGGTAGTTCCCAAATCCATTAAAGGGTCGCCGACTGTTGCCATTTCCCAATCCAAAACTGCTTTGATCTGAAGCGTTTCTGGGTCCAATACAAGATTGTCATACTTGAAATCATTGTGAATGAATCCGCAATACTCTTTTTCCGGCATATTACTTTTCAACCAATCGATTGCTTCTTCCAAGGCTGGAAGTTCATTCGTCTTTGAATCGAAGTAGCGACTTGTCCAGCCTGCTACCTGTCGCTGTACATAGCCTTCGGGTTTGCCTAATTTGATCAGACCCGATTGCGCTAGTTCGAGCTGGTGAAGTTCCAGCATACAATCAATTGCGGCCTTTGATAAGTCATGAAATTGGGCTGGGCTGATCTCCAATCCTTGGGGTAGCTTACTCCTGAGAATCAAGCCATCTACATACTCCATTGCAAAGAACGGAGCTCCGATAATTTCAGGGTTCTCACAAAAAAGAATAGGTTCAGGCGCTTTGGGATAGTTTGCTTTTTCCAATGCCTGGAGGATACTTAATTCTCGACCCATATCATGAGCTTTACTGATCTTCACTCCAAATGGTGCACGACGGAACACAAAGGCTCTTTTTGCCCCCTGATATTTGAAAGTCAAGTTGGAGTATCCGCCTTTGAATTGAGTGAAAGTTACTTCTTCGTCATCCACTCCAAAGTGAGCATTCACATAGCTACGAAGTTTATCAAAATCAAATTCCTGATTCATTTCTTAGACCTTTTTGGGAAGGTATGTCTTCAGAATACTTCTCGCCAAAGAAGATTTGTGCACCTCGTCCGGCCCATCGTAGATCCGGGCGCCACGCTCATGCCGGTACCAAAAGGAGAGTCAAGTGTCATCGGTAATTCCTAGTGCGCCATGAACCTGAATAGACCGATCAATGACCTTTAAGAGGACATCTGCCACAAAAAATTTGATGGTTGAGATATCCTCACGAACTGCTTTTGCACCTTTTTCCTGCATTTGTTGCGCAGTATCCATGACCATCAATCGGCTGGCTTTGATCTCAGCGCGTGATTCAGCGATCCAGTTATGGATGGTTTGCTTGTCGGCAAGGGCTTTTCCATGATCCAGCTGACGGCTTACCGCACGGCGGCACATCATATCAAAGGCTCGCTCACAGATTCCAATCCATCGCATGCAGTGGTGGATTCTCCCAGGTCCAAGTCGCTCTTGTGCCAAAGCAAAACCTTGGCCTTCTTCTCCAATCAGATTTTCTACCGGAACCAAGCAGTCTTCAAATTTCACTTCAGCATGGGAAAGGTAATCTTCACTCGGCTCCCCCATAATCGGGATGTTTCGGATGAATTTGAATCCCGGATTATCTAGTGGCACTATGATCATGCTCGCTCGCTGATAGGGAGATTCTGCTTCAGGGTTAGTCACAGCCATTACGATAGTGAAAGCTGCTCCATCAGCTCCTGTAGTAAACCATTTGTGACCATTGATGCAATAATGTTCACCTTGGCGAACTGCAGTTGTGCCCATATTTACTGGGTTACTGCCTGCAAATTCAGGTTCAGTCATGGCAAAGCAACTTCTGATCTCTCCCTTTTGGAGTGGTTTTAAGAATTTATCTTGCTGGTATGCTGATCCGAAAAGATGGAGTAGTTCCATGTTGCCGATATCAGGAGCATTGCAATTGAATACGTAATGTCCGAGCGGACTATGACCCAAAATTTCAGATACTTGTGCAAATTGAACTAAATCCAATCCCACTCCTCCTTCGCCAGGTGATAAGTGCGGAGCAAATAATCCTTCTGCTTTGGCTTTTTGGCGAAGTTCGTTCAGGTAGGGTAGATATTCCTTGAAAGGTCCTTGAACGATCGCTAGGTCTTTTGGGAAAAGATGTGTTTTAACAAAGTCACTATAGCGATCCAGCAACGCTGCTAGATCACCATTAAAGGTAGTTTGGGTTGTCATAGAATTTAAATAGTGAAGCCTCCATCTGCTGTAAATACTGCGCCTGTGGTATATGATGAGGCGTTTGAGGCCAAGAATAGAGCCATTGCTCCGATTTCTTCTGCCGTTCCGGCGCGCTTGATTGCTAATTGTTTGATAATCGTAGACATGATCTTATCGTTGGTCCAAAGTGCCTCAGAAAATTTTGTTTCGATCAATCCTGGGCAGATAACATTGACTCTGATTTTGGATTCACCCCATTCTTTTGCAAAGACTTTGGTCAGTGAGATCAGCGCTGCTTTACTGACCGAATAGATACCCAAGCCATGTTCGGGAGAGATTCCTCCGATTGAACTGATGTTGATCACGGATGCTGCGGATGATTTTCTAAGATGAGGATAAGAAAGCCTGCATAATTCAAATGGTGCTTTCAGGTTTACATTTACGATTTTATCGAAAGCATCAATACTGGTCTCGTGTACTGGTCCAAAGACAGGGTTCGAAGCAGCATTATTGACTAGGATATCCAGTTGGCCATAAGCAGCGATTGTTTTTTCTACTAAGGCTGGAAGTTCGCCCATTTTCCCCACGTTACAGGCAATGCCCATAGCTTCATAACCTTTTGACTCTAATTTCTCAGCCATCTCATCAACTGCCTCTTGTTTCCGGCTGCAGAGCACTACTTTTGCTCCTGCTGCTGCAAAAATCTCGGCAATACTAAATCCTATGCCTTTGCTGGCCCCAGTGATTAGAGCTACTTTGCCATCAAGTGAAAAAACTGAAGATAAATCCATAATAGAAGGTTTTCATTAAGTTCTCAAGATATAAAAAAATGGAAAATAGGCAGAACAAAAACAGAATATATTGATAGTTTTAGCTAGAATTAAATTCTAACTAACTAAAGCCAAACAAACCGATGAAAGAGGTAATTTTTGAACAAGTAGGTATGCCGCACGAAGTCTTGACTTTGCAAGAGACTGATTTGCCTGATCCTAAAGCACATGAAGTCCAAATCAAGGTGACTGCCCGAAATATTAACCCATCTGACATCATGTTTATTCGAGGGATGTATGGTATTACTCCAAAGCTACCCAGTAGTGCAGGATTTGAGGCCAGTGGAGTGGTAAGCAAATCAGATGAAGCAGGAAAGGTAGCCGTCGGCACGCGTGTTATGTTTACAGCAATTGGCACCTGGAGAGAATATGTTTGCCTCCCGGCAGCACTAGTCATCCCTGTGCCTGCGGCGATGTCGGATGAAGTAGCTTGTCAAGCTTTCGTCAATCCCATGACCGCTTATGGCATGATCGAAAAGAGTGGCTTGAAAGCCGGAGATTGGTTATTAATCACTGCTGGAGCATCTGCATTTGGAAAGTTTGCAATTCAAATGGCAAAAGCAAAAGGGATCAAAATTGCCTGTACAGTCCGCCAGGATGCTCAGAAGAGCTACTTGCAAGGATTGGGAGCTGACTTAGTCATCAATACCGAAACTGAAAAACTTCAGAAAGTGATTACTGCACATACTGGTGATGGAGTATCTGTGGTATTTGATGCGGTAGGAGGAATGCTTGGAGCCAGAGCCTTAGCCACCCTGAAAGGAGGTGGCAGAATGATGGTGTTTGGATCGCTGAGTTTAGAAAATATCCCACTGAATAGTGGACTGTTGATTTTCAAAAATATCGCTGTTGAGGGATTTTGGCTTTCTACTTGGATGGAAAGCATGAATGATGCAGCCCGCAAAGCAGCATTCGGAGCTGTTTTCGGATTCTTGATGGCAGAGACTTCACAAGTCGACGTTGCTGCTAAATTTCCTTTGGAGCAATTCAAAGAAGCACTGGAAGCATACGAAACTCCTGGTCGAAACGGAAAGATCTTACTGGTAAGCTGAAGGCTCGAATCTGAAATAATTAGAATTAAAAATTGCTTGGTGAGAATCAGGCAATTTTTAATTTCTTCAAAAAAAATGCTTCAGAAAACTTGGGAATACTCATCTTTGTAGTGCAAATAAAAACAAAGAGGTATGAATTGGGATAAGCTGGACAAAGAGTTGACGGAAATAGTAGAGAAGCGAAATCATTTGGCAGGCATGGATTACAATCATAAAGACTACGACGAACTGGAAGAGGAACTTCATGATCTGGAAGATGACTTTAATGAAAACTATGAAGCAACGCTTGAAGTACAATTGGAAAAAGTGCAGGAAAAGCTGAAATCCGATACCGATGTATTGCTTCCAACCGCCTATATCGCAAATCTTTATAAGCCAATGCTTCCTGATGCCAATGGCATCGTGAGTTTTGAAGTATCTGGCCAGCAGGGAGTCCCAGTTGAATCTGAGCAGTTTGATAGACAAGATGTACGAATTGTTTTAGTCCCTAATCCAGCTCGATTTGTAATGCTGATCAATGGCAAACAGTTGAAGGATCTTTGGAGAAGTAGGTAAGGGATGCTTGATGCAGGGTACCCGATGACTGGTACCTGCTAAAAATAAAATTTTAGCAATGTGCTAGTGCTGCGCCTGTCTATTGAAAGTAGAATATTTTAATCCTCGGATTAGCTTCAGTTGGTTCGGGGTTTTTGTTTATTTTTTTCACCTCAGAGGATATGGAGAGATTTCACAGCCAATATTTTTCAACCACACAGTCCATATAGAAAACATAGCTATATGGCCATATCATTATATGGTTACCTAATTTTGATAGCATCAATTAAAGCACTAGAGGTGCATTTTGATTGTAGCATCAAGAATAGTAATGATTCCGGGTTTTGGCCGAAACAATTTCAATCGGGAATTAATGGTTCGCCAAAACGGATAGCGATGTTTTTTTACCATCAGGGAGACATAGAGAATATAGACATTTCATCCCATTTAGAATGATGAATTTCTAATCACCCCATCAATCTATTGTACATCAAAAATTTTATAGCTTTATATAAATGGAAATTGTCTTTCCCAATTTTCAATTAGATTTAAAAAAATTTCCCAGATGCTATGAAAAACTTACTTCTCGCTTTTTTAGTCTTACTGATGTCATGTAGCCCTGATCAAGCTGGTGAAAGTGGCGACTCAAACAGAAAGTTTGTCAGCGTAGCAGGTATCAATCCTGACATCAATCCAGGGGATAACTTCTTTATGCATGTCAATGGAGCCTGGTATGACAGTGCCAAAATTGCTGATGATCAAGCAGGTGTGGGTTCCTATTCATTTTTGAATATTCCGCAAAAGCAATTGCTGGAAAATATCTTGGAAGAAGTTTCTACTCAGCCCCATCCAAAAGGAAGTATTGAGCAGAAAGTAGGTGACTTCTACTTATCCGGAATGGATGTAGCAGCGATCAATGCCCGTGGATTTGAGCCGATTCAGTCAATTCTAAACCAAATCGAAGCCATTGCGGATCTATCAAGTCTGACCAAGTTTATCGCTTCTGAACTCAAGTCAAGTAATGAAACTTTGATCGGATTACGTATTTCTCCTGATGATGAAAATAGCAGCATCAACATCATTCACTTAACTCAAACAGGTTTGGGCTTACCAGACCGCGATTACTACTTCAAATCAGATTCTTCCACACTAGGTATTCAAAAGGCCTATCAAACTTATTTGACCACATTATTTGAACTGACAGGAACGGAGCAAGTGGAAGCCCAAGAAGCTGCAATCAAAGTCTATGCAATTGAAAAGCAGTTGGCCGAATCTCATAAAACACGGATCAAACGCAGAGTAGTCAAAGAAAATTACCACAAACTTGCCGTAGCAACAATCGAAAAAAAGAGTAAAAATCTAGGGTTAAAGTCTATTTTGGAAGATTTAGCTTTGAAAGCGGATTCAGTA
>JBDNIP010000877.1:0-1919 GCA_041688245.1 Algoriphagus sp. | reverse complement strand
GCTACGACAATAACATCATTGAAAACGTAAGAGCGACGGTTTTATTAGGGGCTGAAGTGATTTTTGCACCACATGTAACTGGTTGTACACCATCTGCAATGCCAGGTAGAGGCTATGTAGATGATAAATATTGGCAAAATAGGGAGTTGGATCCTGTTTCTTTAAGATTGGAATTTGATGGACCCAAGGGGAGAGGATGGCTGATGCGATGGTTACCTGCGAGAGCTTATGATAATGGTGTATATTATGCTTTTACAAATCCTATTGGATATGATGGAGCACACTTAAAAAATGGAAATTCTATGATAATTGACCCCTATGGGGAAGTTCTAACCGAAATAAGGTCATTTAAGGAAGATATTACAATAGCAACTATTACTAAAGCTAAGATTTCACTTTCAGGTGGCTTTAGATATAGAAATGCTCGGCGACCAGAATTATATAAGGATATAATCGGCAGCGAACATAAATCAGATTTTAAACCTGTTTGGATGAAAGATTAACAAATAATGAAACGCTAATGCCTAATATTTTATATAAGTATTGGTAGGTAACGTGCTAATTACTAATTTTTTACCCCACTCAAATCGCATTAAGATTTAATAGGAAAGTATTACGTAATCTGCCACTACTTATATAATTTGCCCTTACAGATCCCTTAAAGACAGGATATGAAATTCATAAAATCCATTGTGATTATTTTACTTGCCTTTCTAAATTCTTCTTGTGTAGACAAGAAAAAAGAGGTTCTACCACGAATTTAATGGGTAAACCAAGAGTTAGGTAGTGTTTCAATTTAGTTGATTCTCCTAAAGCACAATAAATCAGCCAATACATGATTTCAGTAAAAGGTACGTTTTATATGTTAAGTCAATTTATTTATATGTTCCACTAACTTAGGGTAGAACCATAAAACAAAAAGGTAAATACTGTAGGAATTGATTAATGCTTTGTGGGAAAGGAAGAATGTAAGTAATTAAATACGTGGCGGAAAACCAAAATTGAGGAAATAACCACAATGAGTATGGACATGTGTGACCGGCTTACATCAATTCAGCGGGGGAGCTGCTCCCCAATGCTGTAATCACACACGATCGGTTTCATCTGATAATGTATGGCAATAAGGCTATCGATCAAGTGTGTCGAAGGGAAGTGAAGCAACGCGACGAGCTGAAAAACACCCGCTATGCCTTACTTAAGAATCCGGAAAACCTCACCGAGAAACAGCGGATCAAGTTTGAGTCAATTATAGATGCTAATTATGAGTTTAGCAAAGCTTGGCAGGTACGCGAAAACTTTAAAGAGCTATTCAGTTCAGAAAAGCTTTTTGCTTGGACACTATATAACAAATGGACTGCTGATTCGAAACGGAAAAATATAAAAGAAATAGACAACGTAGTAGATATATTCAACAACCATTTTTCCGGAGTGGTAAATGCATTGATACTGAACCTAAGCAATGCACTAGCTGAACGGCTAAATGGTAAAATTCAAGAACTTAAAACAGTAGCAAAAGGCTATCAAACCTTCGCCAACTTTAGAAGTACACTACTGTTTTTCCGTGGTGGTCTAGACCTATATCCCCACTAACTTAAGGGTAGAACTATACGTTATATAGTTTTACGTCATAAAAAAATAACGAAATACAAAATGGTCAATATTTATTATTGATTTGCTTCTCTTATGGTCGTGTGGAAACAATCAGGAGTACAAGGCAAATAAGTAAATGGCACGAAATAGGAAAAATTATAAACCATAAAAAAACCAATTGAGAGGTTTTGACAGGATAATGATCGAAACAGATTATTGCTATCAGGAGTTGTTCTTGGCAGGACAAGACGAAAATCAAGATTATGCCGATTATCAAATTGAGAAAATTCGGAAAGCCATCGAAAACGGTTCAGAACGCAGATCCAAAT
>JBDNIP010000876.1:0-1245 GCA_041688245.1 Algoriphagus sp. | reverse complement strand
GAAGGCGGAGAGAAGCGGCTCTATATCTGTAAGTACTGCGGCACGAATAATACCGGATTGGCTATTCTGACTTCCATGTCCTGCTACCGACATCCCAGTGGCCCGAATAAGGGAAAACACGCACCAGCACTTTAAATCACTATGTCTAGACCTTACCATCGCGCAGAAATCAACAAGGCTTTTGAACGCGTAAAAGCCTTGCTTCATCTAGAAGCCTTGCAGAGAGGAAGCGGAACCGCTTTTTTTATTGATTCCTATACCGGTGGAGAACTTCGGGGTGGAGAACGCTACGATTACGATCACATCTTCCCTTCCGAGATGATTCATACTCGATATAAGGATAAACTTACGGATGTTGAGATTGCTGAAATCGTAAATATTCCTGAAAATATCGCCGTAACGCTTCGAAGTATCAATCAGTCAAAAGGTAAAAAGGATCCTGAATCCTGGATCCAGAATATCAGTACTAATACAAGCATAATTAAAATTGACTTGGCCATGAGAGCTATCGAAAAGGCTAAACTTGCGATTGAAAAAAAAGCACATCTTACGCTTAAATCAAATTTTTAAACCCTTGTCAAGCTGCACTCAGCGTGTACTTATTTTTTATTTTTGGCAATTGGCCGCTATGTAAACTTATGAATAGTTAGGCATGGTATTTCCTACGGGGCTAAGCAAATTTTTACTGGCACGGTGCAATTTCTTGGCTGAAAATTGATACATTTTTTCTGTTATGGGTAAATCCTATAAACTGCAGAAGTAATTTTTTATATGGTTATCCGTAATTATACCACCACCAGCTTATTTTTCTTTGCTCAACTGTCAAGGAGGACCCGCCACAGCGAGGCTGGCCCGCCACATCGAGGCAGGCCTACCACGGCGAGGCAGGCCGGTGACCGAGGTACCAGTAATGCTAGTGTGTATAATATTTAAGCTGCTTTTTGGTTTTTACTGCTGCAATTGCGGACGTACATATTTTTTAATTAGTAGAAGGCATATACCTTGACAAAATTCTACTTCCCCAACTTATAAAATCATCTTTAAAATTCCTGAGCAAAATTAATTTCCATTAAGTGATAATTTGGAACGAAATTTCCAATTAAATAGTAAAATCCAACGGCTAAAAACTGACCTTCCCATGAATACTTTCAAGGACTTACTCAACTTTTGTTCAGTATTTATTCTTTTGACTTTAACTGCTTGTGCCATCAATCCCGTGACCGGAAAAAAACAGATTGTGTTGAT
>JBDNIP010000875.1:0-3634 GCA_041688245.1 Algoriphagus sp. | reverse complement strand
TAGTTCGATATTGCAAGCAAGCCAAATCATCAGAAAGCAGTTGAATTCCATACAGCAGGTAATCCAAGTATTGAATCTCAGCTACAGGTCGAAGTCCCCTCAACGCAGCACCGATTCCTTGCCCGATAATCGTACATTCTCGGATTCCCGTATCTTGAACTCTGACTTCACCGTACTTTGCCTGCAATCCTGCAAAAGCCTGATTGACATCACCAATCTTTCCTACGTCTTCTCCGAAAGCAAAAAATTCAGGATTATTTTCTAAAGTAGTATCGAAGAAGGCTTGTAAAATTTCTCTTCCATCTACTAGCGGAGATTTTTCATTGATCAAGGGCTTGATTTCTTCCACTGCAAGTACATTCCATTCAGATTGACTGTATAAGTGCGAACTGTAGCGGTCGAAATTCAGAGAACCTTGGGCCTTATACCAGTCTTTCAACTTGGATTTGGCTTCATTCGAGTCAAAGCGAAGCAGCATCAAGGATTTCCGAACCGTAGTAAATACATCTTTGCGAATAGGATTAATGGTCTTGGACAGCTCCTGCGCCATCTGTTCCAAGATTACCTTTCTTGAACTATGTTGAGCCGCATCGGTAAGTAGCCCTACTGCGACTGCCAACTCCTTTTTGATCTCTCCTGAGAATGCAGTCCATGCGGCCTCTTTCTCTTTCTTAGCTTGGGCCTTTGCTTCAGCTTCGATTTGATCCAAGTGGTCTGCCGTGGCAATTTGATTGGAAAGGATGTATTCTCTGAACTTGGTATTACAATCCCAATCTTTTTCCCAGCTCAATCGCTCTTGAGATTTATACCGCTCATGTGAACCCGAAGTCGAATGACCCTGAGGCTGTGTTAATTCTTCGACGTGAATAAGAACCGGTATATGTGAAATTCTTGCTAGTTCACCAGCGCGTAGATAAGTCTCTAAAAGTGCCTCATAATCCCATCCTTTTACTTTCAGGATCTCAAAACCAGGGGCAGTATCTGTCTTGGCAAAACCTGCCAAAACCTCAGAAATACTTCCTTTTGTAGTGTGGAATTCATTTGGAACGGAAATCCCGTAAGCATCATCCCAGACAGAAACCACCATCGGTACCTGAAGGACTCCTGCTGCATTGATGCTTTCATAGAACATCCCCTCTGAAGTAGAGGCATTTCCAATCGTGCCCCAAGCCACTTCGTTTCCATTGACGGAGAATTTAGAGAAACCCTTCAATTCTTTATTCTGACGATAGATTTTAGAGGCGTAGGCCAATCCCAAAAGCTTTGGCATTTGAGCTGCTGTAGGAGAAATATCAGCAGCGGAGTTATTCATCTTAGTAAGATTCTTCCAGCTCCCGTCCTCATTCAGCGATCGAGTGGCAAAATGCCCATTCATTAATCTTCCTGCGCTTGCAGGCTCGTGCTCCACAGAAGCATGTGCGTAGAGTTGGGCAAAATATTCTTGCACCGAGAGCTCATTTAAAGCCATCATAAAAGTCTGATCTCGGTAATAGCCTGCTCTAAAATCTCCCAGCTGAAAAGCTCGGGCCATCGCTAGTTGGGCCAGTTCCTTGCCATCTCCAAAAATTCCAAACTTTGCCTTTCCCATGAAAACCTCTTTTCTGCCAATCAAAGAGGCATGTCTACTCAGCATCGCCATCCTAAAATCTGCTAAGATAATCTCTGGAGATAAATGAAGCGAAAGTGGGGATTTGGGTACTGATTGAACTTTTGACATATCGAATTATTCTAAAACTATATTTGGGTTTAAGCAAAGCTAATAACTTGACTTATCCAAAAATAACCAAATCTGGCATTCATCCAAATTTCAACAAATTAATTTTTCAGATAAAAATTTGGATAACAGTTGATGAAATGCATATTTAAAGAATTTAATTCTATTTATTTAATTTTAACGGTACAAAATATAGTAAAAGAAGAACATATACCCTATGCTATTTTATCATAATACTTTGAAAAAGAATTCAAAATTAAACTTGTTTTAACTTTATTTTTGCAAATTTTCTAAATCTTAAAACTTTTAAACCGAATATTATTTTGAAAAAGCAAATTTTTCCAAATCAGACCAAACACTCTTATTAATCGAGCTTTCCAATTTATTTGACCTCACTATATTTGCGTTATTATTGATCAATTCCAATCCCAATTTGTCATGATTATAGGTGTTCCTAAGGAAATTAAAAACAATGAAAACCGCGTAGCACTTACTCCTGCCGGTACCCAAGAATTAATCAAACGAGGTCACACTGTGTATATCCAGCATACCGCCGGAGAAGGCAGTGGTTTTATGGATGAAGATTATGAAACAGCTGGTGCGCAAATAATCCCTACTATCGAAGCTACTTATGAGATTGCCGAGATGATTATGAAAGTAAAAGAGCCGATTGAGGCGGAATACAGCCTGATCAAAGAAGATCAATTACTTTTCACCTATTTCCATTTCGCTTCGTATGAGCCTTTGACTTTGGCCATGATTAAAAGTAAAGCAGTCTGCATGGCTTACGAAACAGTAGAGAAATCTGACAGAAGTCTTCCACTACTTGTCCCGATGTCTGAAGTAGCCGGTAGAATGGCTGTCCAAAAAGGTGCAAATTACTTGGAGAAGCCTTTGAAAGGAAGAGGAATTCTTCTTGGTGGTGTACCAGGTGTGCTCCCTGCAAAAGTATTGATACTAGGAGGAGGGATCGTAGGAACTCAAGCTGCTTGGATGGCTGCAGGTCTTGGTGCAGATGTGATCATTATGGATGTGAGTCTTCCCCGAATGAGATACCTCGCCGACGTGATGCCAGCTAATGTAAGAACTATGATGTCAAACGAATTCAACATTCGTAAACTGATCAAAAATCATGACTTAATCATTGGTGCAGTATTGATCCCCGGTGCCAAAGCGCCACATTTGATCACAAGAGATATGTTAAAGGAGATGCTTCCTGGAACAGTTGTAGTAGATGTAGCTGTAGATCAAGGAGGTTGTATAGAGACATGTAAGCCAACTACCCACCAAGACCCGACTTATATCATCGACGATGTAGTTCACTATTGCGTTGCAAATATGCCAGGAGCTGTACCTTACACATCTACCCTTGCTTTGACCAATGCTACCCTTCCTTATGCGATTGAATTGGCAGATAAAGGCTGGAAAAGAGCAGCTCAGGAAAATGCTGAGTTGGTTCAAGGTTTGAATATTATCAATGGAGACATTGTCTACAAAGCAGTAGCCGAAGCATTCAGTATGCCTTTTGTACCTGTAAGTACTTATTTGATCGACTAAATCAGCTCAATTATAAACTACTAAAGCCTTTGAATCCGGAGATTCAAAGGCTTTTTTTTATTAACGACGAAGAAGACAAAGGTTAGGCAAAGTGACACAAAGTAACTGGGACCGAAGTTTTAGGCAACAACTCCCTCACTTTTAAATGACGGAGTGTTTTTTCTCGCGGTGAGGCAGCGATGCGGATAATCTAAGACCAGTTTTCTTCAAACCCTTGCCAAGGGCAAGGCCTGTAAAAGCCCAGAATATAATTCTGGGTATAGATCCCCAGCAAGTATATTTTAGAGTGCCAAGGGCACGATCGGTATTAAATAGTTTCGTATTGTCCACAACAAGTAGAAAATCATTTACTCCCCCAGAATC
>JBDNIP010000874.1:0-1030 GCA_041688245.1 Algoriphagus sp. | reverse complement strand
GTCCATATCGCCACATTCCTGTTCAATATTGGGATCCTGATCCATGTGATCATTTATTTTGCACTATGGAAGCCAAAACCAATGGATTTGAATAAGGGAGCCATGTTCAATTATGAAGGCGTGGGAGCAGCACAGTTTCTGATCATTATCCCCCTGATGGCAGGCCCATATCTGATCTATCTTCCTTTTTCGCTGTTGTTCAATGATTATGCAGGTCTACTTGCTTTGGCAATCAGTGGAATCATTGGATTATTTGCTTTCAAACCCCTAAGTCAATATAATATTAATCGAATCAACGCTAATCGTTACGAAATCTCATCTTCATTCCGTCAAGAATCATGATCCAAGTAAATCAGTTAAAAAAGCAGTATAAAGAAGCAGTAGTACTAGATGTCGATCAGCTGGAAATTCCAAATTCGGAGTGTTTCGGATTGGTAGGAAATAACGGTGCAGGTAAGACTACGCTATTCCGAATTATGCTCGACCTAGTACGGGCGACTTCTGGCTCTGTGAGTATTGATAAACAGGATGTAAGTAAAACTGAAACTTGGAAAGCCACCACCGGCGCTTACCTCGATGAGCATATGCTGTTGACTTACCTGACCCCGGACGAGTATTTTCAGACGCTTCGCAAAATCTACGGCATGTCGGAAGCCGATTTGGATGTTCATTTGGGAAAGTTTACTGAGCTATTCAATGATGAGATTCTTGGCAAGAAGAAATACATCCGGGATCTATCTAAGGGTAACTTGAAAAAAGTAGGTATTGTAGCTGCGCTGATGGGTAGACCTGAAGTGGTGTTTCTGGATGAGCCCTTTGAAAATCTAGATCCAAGCTCTCAGATTCGATTGAAGAGATTGATCCTCGCAGAAAAGGATAATTCAAAAACAACTTTTTTGATCTCCAGTCATGATTTGAATCATGTGACTGAGATTTGTGACCGAATCGTATTATTGGAAAAAGGAAAAATCATCAACGATCTTCGTGACAAATCTGCAATGATGGCAGAGTTGGATGCGTATTTTACGGG
>JBDNIP010000130.1:0-2468 GCA_041688245.1 Algoriphagus sp. | reverse complement strand
GCAGGAATCACCCAATATGAAGGAGTAAAAAAACTGGGCGGAAATCCTGATCGGGTTGCTGAAATGGCAAGAAAAAAAGGAGATTTGGCAGCTTTCCTTGAACTTCATATCGAACAAGGCGGGAATCTGGATCGAGAGAAAATACAGATTGGAGTAGTTGAGGGAATTGTAGCGATCGAATGGTGGCAGTTTACATTCAAAGGAGTAGCCAATCATGCGGGTACTACCCCTATGAATATGCGAAAAGATGCTTTGCTGCCAGCTGCGGAATTTGTCTTAGCAGTGAACCAAATCGTACGATCTTACGAAGGCGCACAGGTAGGCACTGTTGGAATAATCAAAGCATTTCCCGGAGCAGGAAATGTCATCCCAGGAGTAGTTACTTTAAATCTGGAAATGCGAGATCTTTCTTCAGAAAAAATCTGGATGATCTACGGAGAAATTGAAGCGAAAGGAAAATCTCTAGCCGCTGAAGCTGGGATAGAAATCAGCATTACTCATCAAGATGTTGCTAGCAAGCCAGCTATAGCAGATCAGGGAATTCGAAAAATAATAGAAGATCAATCAAAAGTGCTTGGATTTTCTACCTTAAGCTTGCCAAGTGGTGCAGGTCACGACGCCCAAGAAATGGCAAGAATTGCGCCTATGGGAATGATTTTCATCCCTAGCAAAGATGGAGTATCACATGCTCCAAATGAATATTCATCTCCTGAAGACATTGCAAATGGCGCCAATGTATTGCTCCAAGTAATCCTAAATTTGGATAAAAGTCTACAATAAAAATTAGATTAACTATTCTTTTGTAAGTTTCGTACAGCTAATTTTCTTAAGTCCAACTATTTAATTTCTCACACATTTATAAGAATTATGGACCAAGTACAGGCAGGAAATATAACACTCTCCTATTTGAAAATTTCCGACTATAAAGAACTCAAAGCTGCGATGATCGATAGCTATCGGTCCATGGCTGAGGCTTATTGGAGCGAAGATGAAATTGAGACTTTATTAGATAAATTTTCTGAAGGTCAAGTTGTGATTCGTGTCAATGACCAGCTAGCAGGTTGTGCGCTCTCCATCGTAGTGAATGAAGATCTCCTTGAGGGCGAACATACCTATAAAGATATTACGTCAGATTTTACATTTGAAAATCATACCTATGGGGGAGATTTACTCTATGGGATTGACGTGTTTATAAAGCCGGAATTCCGAGGACTTCGCCTTGGAAGAAGACTTTATGATTATCGTAAAGAATTATGTGAGAAGTTAAATCTGAAGGGTATTGTATTCGGCGGTAGGATTCCAAACTACCACAAGTACGCCGATAAAATAACTCCAAAGGAGTACATGGAAAAAGTGAGATTAAAGGAAATTTATGATCCAGTACTGAACTTTCAACTAGCCAACGATTTCCATCCTGCTCGCATCATGCGAAATTACCTGGAAGGTGATGCTTCTTCGGGTGAATTTGCAGTGTTACTTGAATGGAATAATATTTATTATGAGAAACCAAGTAAAAAAGTCACTTCCGCAAAGACTATTGTGAGACTTGGTCTAATCCAGTGGCAGATGCGCCTTTATGAAAGTCTGGATGAGCTCATGCAGCAAGCCGAATATTTTGTAGATGCCGTGTCAGCCTATCGGTCAGATTTTGCACTTTTCCCAGAGTTTTTTAATGCCCCTTTAATGGCAGAATTTAACCACCTGACTGAAGACCAAGCAATTCGGGGGCTTGCAAAGCACACTGATGAAATCGTCCAACGGTTTGGGAAACTCGCCGTATCCTACAACATCAATATCATTACTGGCTCAATGCCAAAGATGAAAGATGACAAACTCTACAATATCGGCTACCTTTGTAAGCGTGATGGATCGATTGATTTCTACGAAAAGCTGCACATCACTCCTTTGGAATCCAGAGTTTGGGGCATGCAGGGAGGGACACAACTCAAAGCTTTTGACACGGACTGTGGCAAAATAGGAATTCTGATTTGCTACGATGTGGAATTCCCTGAATTGAGTAGACTACTCGCAAATCAAGGTATGGATATACTGTTCGTACCCTTTCTTACAGATACCCAAAACGGCTACTCGAGAGTAAGACATTGTGCTATGGCTAGGGCAATCGAAAACGAATGCTATGTGGCTATGGCAGGAAGCGTAGGAAACCTTCCTAAGGTTCACAATATGGATATGCAATATGCACAGTCCATGGTAATCACTCCTTGTGATTTCCCTTTTCCAAGTAATGGAATTAAAGCAGAGGCTACTCCGAATACAGAGATGACACTGATAGCCGACGTCGATATTTCCCTACTTCGAGAGCTAAACGAATTCGGAAGTGTACGTAACCTCAAGGATCGAAGAACTGATCTCTATGAGCTTAGACAAATCAATCTGGAGTAGCTATTAAATTGATAAGATGGATTATGACGAACTTAATTCACATCATATTTGTAGAAATCTAATTT
>JBDNIP010000873.1:0-4918 GCA_041688245.1 Algoriphagus sp. | reverse complement strand
GGTGACAGAGCTGCTGCTGCCCGTTACATAGAAGCAAGACTTTCCAAGTTTGCATTGGATGTTGTATTCAACTCTCAGACTACGGAATGGCAACTTAGCTACGATGGTAGGAAACGAGAGCCTGTTACCCTGCCAGTGAAGTTCCCATTACTTCTTGCCCAAGGAGTCGAGGGAATTGCTGTGGGTTTATCCACCAAAATTTTACCCCACAATTTTATTGAACTGATCCTAGGGTCAATTGAAATTCTAAAAGGCAATAAAGTCCATGTGCTTCCGGACTTTATCACAGGAGGGATGGCAGATTTTTCCGAATATAATGAGGGCAAACGAGGAGGTAAAGTCAAGGTTCGTGCAAGAATTGAAGAGGATGTCAGTAAAATGCTACTAATCAAAGAGATTCCTTATGGAACCACTACTGATTCACTGATTGATTCTATCCTAAAAGCAAACGAAAAGGGTAAAATAAAAATCAAAAAAGTTGTAGATAATACAGCTAAGGATGTAGAAATCGCCATACAATTGGCACCAGGTGTTTCGCCAGATGTGACAATCGATGCACTGTATGCATTTACAGACTGTGAGGTTTCGATCTCTCCAAATGCCTGTGTGATTGTAAAGGATTCACCGGTTTTTATTTCTGTAAACGATATTCTAGAATTCAATACCAAGCAAACAAAATATCTCCTCAAGCGAGAATTAGAGATTCGGAAAGCAGAACTATTGGAAAAATTGCTTTTCTCCTCTCTGGAAAAAATATTCATAGAAAATCGAATCTATCGCGACATCGAAGAGTGTACCACTTGGAGTGCTGTCTTGGTAGCAATTGATAAAGGATTAGAGTCTTATAAGCCAAGTTTCTACCGAGAGATTGTCCAAGAAGATTTAGTTCGTCTGACGGAAATAAAGATTAAACGAATTTCAAAATTTGATGCTTTTAAAGCTGACGAATTGATGAATCGTCTTCAGGAGGAATTGAAAGAAGTCAATCATAACCTTCGGAACTTAACAGAGTTTTCGATCGAATACTACCAAAACCTGCTTGCTAAATACGGTAAAGGACGCGAGCGAAAAACTGAAATCAGAACTTTTGATGCGATTGAAGCTACAGTTGTTGCCGCGAATAATGCTAAACTTTACGTCAACCGAACAGATGGTTTTGTGGGTTATGGGCTGAAAAAAGATGAATTTGTTTGTGACTGCTCTGATTTAGATGATATTATCGTCATTCGAAAAGATGGAGTAGGTATGGTCTCAAAGATCCAAGAAAAAAATTTCATGGGTAAGGATATTCTTCATGTGGCTGTTTTCCGCAAGGGAGATGAACGAAGGGTATACAATCTCATCTATCTGGAAGGAGAGTCTGGAAGAGCTATGGTCAAGAGATTCCAAGTTTTGGCCGTCACCAGGGACAAGGAATACGACTTAACCAAAGGCACCAAAGGTTCAAAATCACTTTACCTAACGGCTAATCCAAATGGAGAAGCGGAGATTGTGACTATATTTTTGACACAAGGCGCAAAAGCCAAAGTAAAAGTTTTTGATTTTGATTTCGCATCTATTGAAATAAAGGGTAGAGGGGCCGCAGGAAATATCCTTACCCGTTATCCACTTCGTAAGATTCAACTCAAAATGGAAGGTGTGTCTACCTTAGGAGGAATTAATATTTATTACGATCTGGTGGTTGGTCGACTAAATACTGACGCAAGGGGTAAGCTGATTGGAAATTTCCTAGGTGAGGATAAAATTTTGGTCTGCTATAAGACCGGAGAGTATGAACTCACAAGCTTTGAGTTGACTAATCGCTACGTGGCTAATGGAGTTATTTTGATTGAGAAATTTGATTCAGATTGTGTGTTATCAGCAGTCTACTTTGACGGAACTAGCAAAACACACTATGTCAAGCGTTTCCAGATAGAAACCACCACTATCAATAAGAAATTTAATTTCATTTCTGACCATAAGCAGTCCTATCTTAAACTGATCACCACCGAAAAGCAACCTCAACTAGCGCTCAAATTCCTGAAAGGAAAAGTAGAGGAGGAAATGGATTATGATTTTGATATGTTGATTGATGTAAAAGGTTGGAGAGCAGTCGGAAATAAGTTGAGTACATATCCAATAATAGAAGTTAACCTTATCGCATCCAGTAAACCAGAAAATGTAAAAGATGAAAATCAAGATTCCGAAGAAATTGCTGATGATGCTAGCGAAGAACTTGATGTAGGGACAACGATCAGCTTGTCTTCAAAAAAAGATGAGAAAGAACAATTGGGATTGTTTTAGATATGATTTTATCGATGCACGATGGATAAGCTAAATCAAGGTTTACTTGAGTATTTGGGAAGTTTTATTTCTGATGGTAAGAAGTCAGCTATAGAAAACGCACTCAGTGAACGGACTCGCTTTTACACAGTAGTCTTAGAAGATATTTTTAAACCTCATAATGGAAGTGCCGTTTTACGGACTTGTGACTGTTTTGGAATACAGGATGTACATGTGATTGAAAAAGAAAACCAATATAAAATCAATCATTATGTGACCCGCGGAGCTTCCCAATGGCTTGATGTACATAAATATTATTCTAAAGTAAGCTCTCCAGTTCAAGAATGCTTTTCCAAACTGAGGGCGCAAGGCTATAAGATTTTGGGAACTTCGCCTATTCCAGGTTCACGCTCCATCCATGACTTAGACCCAAGCCAAAAATTAGCGCTTGTGTTTGGGAATGAGCACGATGGAATAAGTGAAGAGGTGAAACAGAATGCAGACGGGTTGATTCATATTCCGATGATGGGATTTACAGAAAGCTTTAATATTTCTGTTTCCGCTTCAATATTTTTATACGAGCTGCGAAAACGTGCAAATGACGTTGGTATGAAGGATTTTTTCATCTCAGAGGAAGAGAAACAAGAGCTCCGGATGAAATGGTACAAGGCGATTGTGAGGAGGTCGGATTTGATCGAAGAAGCCTATTATAGCAGTAAAGAGTCCTAGTTGTTTTTCTTGAAGATTGAATCTAGTTTTTGTCCAAAACTTGCATCTGATTTTTTAGCTTTTTTTCGCTGCCGTTGGCGCTGCTTCTTTTTTTGTTCCTTGCTCTTTACTAGTACAACACGCGCAGAGATCCCGACTTGCCCACGATAAAATTCATTTCTACCACTAATATTGATATTTGGCTTATAATCCAGAGAGATGACTGTATTGGCAACAGTAAGTTCAACGCCGCCGATTAGATCCACTCCCAGGGTGCTGTTACCATAAGTCTGGACTAATTCTTTGTTCACTGCATCTTTATAAATGCTTGCTTCCTTTCCAAAAGACACACCAGCCCCATAATAGTAATTGAAGCGTTTTGAGATAATCGGTTTATGTTTTTCCAATAGCAGAGAACGTGTGGTATTCAATTTGAAATCACTTTGCAGCATCCCTTCTAAACTGATCCGAACTAGGATTCTTTGCTGAGCAGTGATTCCCAGAGTTCGACCATACTCATTATTTCCCAGTCGAATACCTACAGCGGTGCCATAGCGCTGCGCATTTGCGAAGAAGGGGATACTCAAGAAAATAAGAAGTAAAAGACTATTTCTATTCATAATGGAATTTTTTTACAGATCGGCAATAACTATTCCAATCATTGAAAGCTATTAAATAGAAAGTTTAAGCAATTTCAGTTTGGGTATTTATTGAGTGGGTAAATTGACTATTTTCATATTTAAAAGTCTTTAACCAGTATTCCATGAAAAAAACGCTGCTAGCGATCGCTCTAATTATTCTAATCAGTTTGGCCGGTACTTGGATATATTCCATATATCAATTTAGAGATCGACACGATGGCTATTGGATTGATCTTAACCTTGAGTCAAGTCAAAAACAGATTCTAGCTGGTTTCTCCAAAGTCGACATCAGTCCTGAAATTCCCGATACATGGGTAGATGTAAATGGCGATGCCAGATACAATCCCGAAGATGGAGATACTTATACCGACGGGAATGGCAACGGCAAATTTGATGCGGTCTGGCTAGCTGGCTTTCATAAAGCACGAGCAGCTCAAAGTGTATTAGATCCGCTTTGGGCTAGAGCAATGGTCTTAGATGCCGGCAATGTGAAAATGGCTTTGGTGGTAATTGATATGATTGGCTTTGGCAATGACGATGTTATCGCCACTCGCAAATTGATTCTGGAAAGTAATCCTGAGTTGGACTATGTGATTATATCGAGTACTCATGTACATTCCTCACCTGATCTATTGGGGATTTGGGGAGAATCTGATTATAAATCCGGAGTGGATCCCACCTATCTGACACAAGTCCAAAGCGGGATTCAAGCCGCAGTAAGTCAAGCCGCAAGCAAGGCAAAACCTGCCTATTTTAAATTTACTGAGGAAATGGAGCTGCTAAAGCCACTGGTTGGCGACACGCGCAATCCTCAGGTTTTTGATGCCGGTTTGAAAATCATGCAAGTCTTAGATCAAGACACAAATCTAACACTCGGCACAATTATGAATTGGGGCAATCATCCTGAAACTCTATGGGCGGAGAATATTCAGATCAGCTCAGATTTTGCGCATCCTTGGAGAGAAATGGTAGAAAATGGAATTATTGAAAAGGATAGTGTAATAATAGAAGGAGTCGGTGGAGTAGCCATTTGGTTGAATGGTGCCATAGGAGGATTGATGACTACCCATCCAACTATGGAGGTCTTAGATCCTTATTCCAAAAAAGGTTATCTGAAGCAAAGTACTGATAAAGTAGTAGCTCAAGGTAGGGCACTAGCCAAAATTACATTGGAAACAATGGCTGATTCTGCTGCGGTTTTGGTCCATGACACTGAGTTGGCGATAAGAGCCGAAACCATTGAATTGAAAATGGACAATCAGCTATTTCATCTCGCTTCATTTCTTGGGATTTTTGACCGGGGCTTC
>JBDNIP010000872.1:0-4463 GCA_041688245.1 Algoriphagus sp. | reverse complement strand
GTATTTGTCATGCAGTTTTTTTGCACTGAACATTCCCGTTCTTTGCTTGTAGGTATAAGTGAATCCTGCAAAAGCAAACCAAGCTTCATCCCACAAGAATACCATATCTGGTTTGATCGCGAGGACACGTTCCATCACCAGTTGAACGTTATAAACTATACCATCAAAAGTACAGTTAGTTAAAAGCAACATTTTCACTTTTTCTAATTGCCCGGCAGTTCTCAAGACTAAGAGTTTTTCAATAATTTGTTCTAAAGGCACAGCTCCATAAATAGAGTATTTTTCGATCGGATATGAATCCAAGTATACCGGATATGCTCCCGATAGTACTAGTCCGTAGTGATGCGACTTGTGGCAATCTCGATCAACTAAGACCAAGTCACCAGGTGCTACCAAAGCTTGGAGTACTATTTTGTTAGCCGTTGATGTTCCGTTAGTTACAAAAAATGTTCTTAAGGATCCATAAGCCTCTGATGCCATTTCCTGAGCTTTTTTTAGTGGGCCAGTTGGTTGTAATAGTGAATCCATTCCGCCTATGGTGGATGAGGTCTCTGCTAGGAACATGTTTCTTCCGTAAAATTCCCCGAAATCTTTGATCCACTTTGATTTGAATACCGAGTTCCCTCTAGAAATTGGCATGGCATGAAAAACCCCAGTTGGTTTTTGGCTATACTCTTTCACAGCACTAAAGAAGGGGGTGTTATATCGTTCGTTTACTCCTCTGATTATTCCTAGATGAAGTTCTTGTAAATCTTCTTTTCGATAGAAGATTCGCTCAAAAGTTGATAAAGTTGTTTCTTCTAGGTGGCCAAGCGCAGTATCAGTTACATAGAAAGTGTCCAGTTCTGGTCTAAATAATTTGATCAATTGTCCTAATTTAGGACCTAGCTCTGACTCTGGAAGATCTTCCAAATCTATATTTAGAATATTTTGGAAATAAGGTTTGATTAGTGGGGTAACATTCGTGGATAGATAAGGTGTAGCATATCTAATTACTACAGCCTGAATATTAGGGTTGAAAATAAGTGCAATCAATGCATCCTGAAAGGAATGCTGAACTACGATGTTATAAGTGAATTGATCGTTCGGATCATGAAGATCTCTAATCTTTTCTTTCAAATTTGTCTCATCTACCGAATTCAAATTGTCTAGAAAGAGAACTTCGAAATAGTTTTTTTGACTGCTTTGGCGAGTATTGGAAACTAATTCGTTTTCGGACTCTTCGTCCTCTTCTCCCTGTGACACATTAGGATTGCCACTGTAGATATCGTCAACTATTTTTCTAGTCGAACTGGTTATTACTTGACTTAGCAAACCATAATCCCCCTTGTCAAAGGATCTAACAAGTTTTTCAATAATAGTTTTTCCGGGAATTGCAAAATAGGTCTCTACGATAGCTAAATCACTTAGCAATTTACCGATTACCCCTTTATGCTTAGCTTCAGTTGCGGAATCTGATTTAGATTTAATAAGTTCTTGGCCTTCAATTTTAAGTTCATTCCACTTATCAAGTCGAAGTTGCCCTATGCTGTAGTACGGTGCACTTACTGTTTTCTTTTGACTTATCATTTTATTGAATGGAGTGCTAGTTTGTTTCCTTCGGAATCGATGAATAAGGCAAAATAACCGTCATCATCACTGATTAGTGTTTTATCTAAAATCACTCGACCTCCTGCTCCTTTGACCCTTGCTAAAACCGGGGCAAGATCTTTACCTGCGTTCAGGTAGACTAAAGTGCCGGTTGCACTTGGAGTGCTACCTTCACCTACTACAATTGCTCCACCAATCCCGTTATCCGCAGGGAATAAAGCCATGGAATAGCCATGAGTTTCCATAGTTTCCATTTCAATCCTGTAGATGTAGTTGTAGAATGCAACCGCCCTGTATAGGTTTAAGGCGGGGATTTCAAACCAGCTTACATAGTGGCGGATTTTTTCTCTTTTTTTTCCTGTGGAGGGTAATCCCATTTGATTATATCTAGGTAAATTATTTGTTAAGTCTGATTTCTATCTGATTTCGAATCAACTTCCCTAAGCTTAGTCATTGATTTGATTAGTGGAAGATTTTTAAAGTCCTTTGAATCCTACTGGTGTAGGAGCTTGGTCAAATTCACTTTCTTTTTGACGAAGCATGGTCAGCTCATCTAGCTTTGTTGGCTTAATCAAGGGACCAAGGGAGTCCAAGTATGGCAATGGAGTACCCTCCTGGTAAATTGAAAAATCTTTAATATTATCTCTAAAGCTTTTCAATGGTTGACCAAGTCTTAGAATTCCGAGTTCTCGGCTTCTTTTTACCCGACTGATGTCAAGCTCGATCGGAATTATTTCTTCAGTACTTCCGGCCTCATATAGGACCCTACCATCGGGTCCGCAGATTATGGATCTACCACTACCTCCGGTATCTAATCCATTAACATCAAATAAGTAACATTGATTGACACTCGCCATAGCTCGAGCAATCGATAGTTCGATGTCTCGATCAATAGTTCCTGTCAAAGTAGGATGAAGAATCACTTCAGCACCCATTACTGCTAGCGTTCGAATAGTTTCTGGGAACCACATATCATAGCATATAGATACTCCAAAACGGCCCACATGGGGGACATCAAAGACGCAAAATTCACTCCCAGCGGTCACTCCTACTTCATATGGGTAGAATGGGAACATCTTACTGTATCTGGACACAATTTCTCCCTGTGGATTGATTACTGAAGCTGTATTGAAAATTAGTTTATCCCTTTTTTCAAAAATGGATCCGGGCAAAAGCCAGATTCCGTATTTCGCTGCCATTTTCTGCATTTCCTGCTCAAACGACCCCGGAACTTGCTGGGCTGTGTAGAGTAGCGGCCCAAAGGCACATAGCTCACTAAATACAACCATTTCTACCCAGGGATAGAGGTTCATAGTGATATCCAGCTTTAGCTTCATCATTTCCACATTGGAATGAACTGCTGATACTTTCATTTGTATTCCTGCTATCGCGAACGGCTTCATATATTGCTTTTAATTTTTTCGATTATTTGATTTTCCAGTATGTCTAATCCTTTATTTAGCAGTGCATCGCTGATGATTAAAGGAGACAAGATTCTGATCATATTTTTATAGATACCAGCGCTAATGAGGATCAGTCCATTTTCCGCAGATCCTTGTACTATTGCTTGACACAATTCCCCATCGGGACGATTAGGGTCTCCATTTTTGACAAATTCAATTGCATTCATCGCCCCTATTCCTCTCACATCTCCTACTTCTGTAAACCGTTCCTTGAGTTTTTCAAATCGACTTATGACACTATTTCCCACTTCGATTGCACGAGCGTTGAGATTGATATCTTTCATGTATTGAATAGTGGCCAGAGAAGCTGCACAGGCTATTGGACTTCCGATATAAGTACCTCCGATTGTCCCAGGAGCAGCTGCATCCATAATTTCTGCTTTTCCTAATACAGCTGCTATAGGCAGTCCCGAACCCATGGATTTAGCGTAAGTACTCAAGTCTGGTACAACGTTGTAATTCTGCCAGCTTGCCCAGTTTCCTGCTCTAGCAAATCCACTTTGTACCTCATCAAGAATTAGCATAATGCCATACTGATCGCAAAAATCTCTAAGACCTTCCAGGTATTTTTGAGGCACCGGATTAAAGCCCCCTTCTCCTTGGATAGGTTCAATGATGACTGCCGCCACATTATTTGGATTTACAAGAGATTTTTTACTTGCTTGAAGTTTTTTAAGCTCTTGATCAACAAATTCATCTAAAGTTTGACCTGTTCCATATCTGTAAAAATTCGGAAATCGAAGCCGATAGACTTCAGGTGCAAATGGTCCGCAACCGAGTTTGTAATCCATTTTACTAATCAGGGTCATAGCCATCATGGTTCTGCCATGGTAGGAGTCTGTAAAGCACAAGACAGCTTGTCTTTTTGTGGCTTGACGCGCTATTTTTATTGCATTTTCTACAGCTTCTGAACCTGTACTTACCAGCATTGCTTTAGTTTTCTTCCCGTGGGGTAAAATTTCGCAAAGTTCCTCACATAATTTTATGTAGGGCTCATAGGTCACTACATTAAAACTCGTGTGAATGTATTTATCAGCCTGATCTTTAATGGCCTGTACCACTGACTCTGGACAATGACCGGCATTGACCACACCTATACCACCGGCAAAATCAATTAACTCATTTCCATCTACATCAATAATGAGGGCACCTTTAGCTGATTGCACCGTTGCAGTGTTAAAAAATCCGACACCATTTGCTACAGCATTTTTTCGTCTTTCAAACAAAATTTGAGACTTAGTGATAGTTTTTGACATTGAATTTATTAAGGGTTAACTAGTTTACTTCCCAAAATCAATGACTGAGCAATGATAAAAAGCCACTTCCTTTTTAGAAATTTGGCAGCTGTCTAATATTAACAGAACTGTAAAAATGTTTAATGCTTTTCACAAATCGTACGGTTTCTAAACT
>JBDNIP010000871.1:0-3483 GCA_041688245.1 Algoriphagus sp. | reverse complement strand
TTTTTTGACAGGAAATAAATGTGGAAATGGAGGGTTTAGCACTGCAATCACATCTTGTATTTGTTCGTCTTTGTACATATTGACGATTTCAGAAGTGAGTTTTTGACCTTCGTCAAAAGTGAGATTCATCTTCCAGTTTCCAGCTATTATTTTCTTACGCATGACAGGGATTAAAATTTATTAAGTTTAACAAAAATAGAATTGAAAATTACTTTACGTTAAAATTACAGAAAATGTCCAGTAGGGGAAAATATAACGAGGATCAACCCTCAAAAAAAAGTTGGGTACTTGAAGAAGCACATGAAAAGCTCAGCGCTTTCTGTGCTTACCAAGAGCGATGCCCTTGGGACGTAAGAAAAAAATTGGCGGAAAAAGGAATTGACGGAGAAAAAGCTGAAAAACTGATTCAAGAGATGATCGCAGAAGAATATGTAGACGAAGAACGCTATGCGAGATCTTTCTGTAGGGGGAAATTTCGGATTAAGAAATGGGGAAAATCCCGAATTCAGCGCGAATTGAAAATGCGCCAAGTCCCAGAAAAAACGATCAAACTAGCCCTGACCGAAATAGACCCATTTGAATATTACGATGTGCTACTCAACGAAGTCGAGAAAAAACTGGAAAGCACGAAGGAACTAGACCTCTTCAAAAAGAAATATAAAATAAGTCAATACTTGATGAGTAGGGGTTTTGAATATGATCTGATTAAGGAAGCTTTAGATGACTTTTAATCTTTTTTGGTCAAATAACTAAAAGCAATCCCTAATCCACCGTAAATTCTTCCTGAAGTGAGAAGCGGATTCATTCGAAGATCAGGTTCTAAAAATAGATTATCTGAGATCCGAATCTGTTTGCTGATCTTCAGCATTGCCCCAAATGCAAAAGAAGGATCTACCGAAAAGTCTGAAACCTCTAAGTCTGGAGTCGTAGTTTTATCGGACCAACCCACAAAAAAATCAAGCGTAGGACCTACGGAAATATTGACTGTTCTAGAATGAAACTTATATAGGATTGGTATGGAAATATAGCTCTCCCGCACTTGGAACGGCAAAAAGTAAAAGTTAGGAGCATCTGACATTAATATAGAACCTGAAGTACGAAACGTCCGATAAAAAAGTCCAGTCTCGATTCCGTTTTTTTGGTAAATCGATGATCGAGCACCAATCCAAATCCCGGTCGAATACTTAATACATCATCAGCATCTTCCAGGGTAAGCATTACCCCAATCTTAGTCTGGCTGTTTGCAGTGGCAATTTGCAGCAATAGACAAGCAATAAATGGTAAAATAAATCGCATAAGCAAGAATTGGTTTACATCAAGAAAATTCAAATTATTGCAATCAATTAACAACTGAGTTAATTTCAAATAATACGGAAGTGGGCAAAAAAATGTTTGATCTTTTTAATCAACCATCTCAGTCATAATTTTCGCAGAAAGCAAGCATAGCGGAATCCCGCCACCAGGGTGAACGCTTCCTCCACAGAAATAGAGATTTTTAATAGACGAGGAGTAATTTGCATGACGAAGAAAAGCAGCAAACTTATTATTTGAACTGTTGCCGTAAAGTGCGCCTTGTGCACTGGAGGTCTTAGACTCAATCGTACGCGGATCCAAAATCTCCTCTACTTCGATCAACGATTCCACATCTGTTTTCAGAATTCGGTTGAGCTTGTGGATGATATTTTTACGAGCTTCTGCGATCAAGCTGTCCCAATCCTGCGCTTGATTGTTGGGTACGTTGATCATTGTAAACCAATTCATACAATCTTTAGGCGCATCATCAGGCTTATGCACCGAAGTGATGTTTACATAGACCGTCGGATCTGATGTGATGGTTCCTCTGTTGAAAATATGATCAAATTCCTCAATGTAATTTTCCGAAAAGAAAATATTATGTAAGTCGAGCTCTTGAAAATGTTGCTTGATTCCCCAATAAAATATCAATGCCGAGCTTGACTTAGGCTGATTAAGGAGCAACTTAGGCTGTTTTTGTTTCTTTAGAATGGTCTTATAAGCATTGACCATATCCATATTATTGATAACCAAGTCTGCCTGGTGAATCTGATCTCCGATTTTCACCCCAATAGCAGCTCCATTTTCAACAATGATTTCATCTGCTTTTTGGCTGAAATGATAGTTGACTCCCAATTCCTTCGAAAGCTTATAAAGACTTTGAGTAATGTCATGCATTCCTTTCTTTGGGAAAAAAGCACCAATATTAAACTCCAAATGGGGGATAATATTTAAAGTAGCAGGAGTTACGTAGGGATTGGAGCCGTTGTAAGTCGCATAGCGATTGAAAAGCTGCACTAGTTTTGGGTGATCAAAAAGCCGCTCATTCGCCTCATTCATGGTTGAAAAAATACCCAATTTACCCATTTTTAAATATGACCTGATCGCTTGAGGGTTAATCCAAGTTTTCAATTTGTGGAGTGAGCGATGCATAAAAAGCGGCGAGAGATGGTCATAAATAAAAGCCGAATCCTTCAGTGCACTTCGAATAGAATTACCTGAAGCCCCAAGTTTTAATTCTACTTCATCTGCAAATTGGTCAAGATCTGCATAGGCATTGAGCTGAGTCCCATCTTCCCAGAAATAATGACAGGCCACTGGAAGCTTCAAATAATCAAAATGATCTTGAGTATTTTTACCGGCCAATCTGAATAATTCTTCCACTTGCTCAGGCAGTGTAAAAAGTGATGGTCCTGCATCAAATCGATAATCTCCAATTTGGATCTCAGAAAGCTTTCCTCCTGGGTAAGAATTGGCTTCAAAAACATCAACTTGAAAGCCTTTTACTGCCATTCTAATGGAAGAAGCTATTCCTGCAATGCCTGACCCAATGATTATTGCTTTTTTGTTCATCACTTTTATTTAATATTGAATCTAAACTACTCAATCAAGGTAAGAGTTGACAGTTTGGCAAAAAAATCCCCGAAATTTTCATTTCGGGGATACTACTGGATTTCCAACCAATAGATTTTTTCAGCTTCAAAGCTTTTCGAAGATTCTCCTAAAACTAGTCGCTTCAGCAATTCTTCCATACACCGCTGAGATAGGTAATCTTTCCTGCTCAGTCGTATCTCTATGGCGAATCGTTACAGTATTATCTTCCAGCGTCTGATGATCCACAGCGATACAGAAAGGCGTTCCGATCAAGTCCTGACGGGCATAGCGCTTACCGATAGATGCCGCATCTTCATAGATGATATTGAAGTCATACTTCAGTAATTCTACCAATTCCTGCGCTTTTTCAGGAAGTCCGTCCTTCTTTGTGATTGGTAGAATGGCAGCCTTTACAGGTGCAATTGCCGGATGAAGCTTCAGGTAAGTTCGGCTTTTCTCTTCGGTCTTTTCCTCTGTGTATGCATTGCAAAGTGTCAATAAAAATAGACGATCCGCACCGATTGAGGTCTCCACCACATAAGGAATATAATTTTGATTGATTTCCGGATCAAAGTATTGCTGCTTTTTCTTGGAAAA
>JBDNIP010000870.1:0-8202 GCA_041688245.1 Algoriphagus sp. | reverse complement strand
TATTACGGGCAGTTGAGAAATTAGGTTACTTGCATAATTGCGAATAATCACATTTCTTATCTCTTCTTATCCAAGTTGGTCTTCATCTCCTCGATATTGAGAATCTTTGAAATCTGCTCTTTCTCCAGCTTTCGGAATCGAGTGAGCTCTGCATCGATTTTTGTCACTAGCTCGGTTTTGACTTCTATAGACTGATCAGTAGGTCGATAATCTCCATTTCCTACCACGCTACTCAGATGAGCCAATTTATTATTAAGGCGAATTGGAAAGTTTAGGGGATCTTGTCCACTCTTATTTTGAGTCTGATAGAGCGTCTTTTCTATTTCATCCATCTCAGTCATTACCTGCTTTAGATTAGAAGGTTTAGTCCCCAAGCTATCCATCTCAGCCCGATAGGTTCGAATGAGTTTGATCGATTGGTGAGTCTCAGTCAATTTATCTCTCACTGCAAGCAAGTACTTGTACTGCGACTCTAGATCAGTTTGGGTTGATTCATAGCGCGGGTCAGCCAGAACTTTGAAGTTTTGGGTTTGCGCTTTTCCATCCAAAGTCATTCGGACCGTGTAGGTTCCAGGTGTGACCTTTGGTCCACGAAGGTTTCCCGCCCACATGATCAGCCCATCAAATCCCTCCGCATCCTCTACACGAAGATTCCAGTTGAATTCATTGCTTCCAGCTTTTACTTTTAAGGTATCTCCATTGATACCTTTAGTAGAAAACTCACGTAATTTTTGATTTTTAGAATCGAAAAACTCAATTTTCAATTCCTCCTTTGGAAGCTCTTTCAAATAGGAATAAACCAAAACTCCACCCGGACGATTAACACCTTCCGTCAGGCTTGAGCTTTTTACTCCATCCATATTATACGAATCCTGAGGCTTGAATAAGTGTAAAGGTTTCGCATTCATCTCAGGCTCTACTTGATGAATAACCGTCAAATCATCAATGATCCAAAACGCACGACCTTGGGTAGCGGCGATTAAGTTATTGTCTTTAATGGCAAGATCCGTGATCGAAACGATTGGTAAGTTAAGCTGAAGCGAATGCCAGCTGCTACCATCATCTTTAGAATAGTACATTGCAGTCTCGGTACCTGCATACAACATGCCTCGCTTCTCAGGATCAGCACGAACTACTCGAGTAAAATGCTCTTCGGCTATTCCAGATACTATTTTAGTCCAAGTTTTTCCATAGTCCTTTGTCTTAAACAAATAAGGCTCATAGTCGCCAGTTTTATATCCAGTAGCTGCGAAATAAGCCTCAGCTGGATCAAAGGGGCTTGCCTCTATACTGTTGATTTGCAACCATTCAGGCAGTGTAGCTGGAGTTACATTTTGCCAGCTTACTCCATTATCTTGTGTGACGTGCACTAATCCATCATCTGATCCTGCCCAGATTATACCTTGTTTAATAGGAGATTCTGCGGCTGTAAAGATCGTTGCATAGTATTCTACCGAAGTATTATCCTTGGTAATTGGTCCACCGCTCGAGCCTAGTTTACTTTGATCGTTTCGCGTCAAGTCAGGGGAGAAAGTCTCCCAACTTTGTCCTTCATTCGTAGATCTGTGAAACTGGTTACTGGTCGTATACAGCATATTGGTGTTATGCGGAGAGAAGAAAATAGGGAAATTCCACTGAAAGCGGTATTTCATATCCTCTGCCCCATGTCCCATGGGATTATTTGGATAGACATTAACCGATCGAGAAGTTCCTGTGCTGTGATTTTCCCGAGTCAAATATCCTCCATATGAACCCCCATATACAATATCATTATCGTTAGGATCTGGTGCAATCCAGCCACTTTCTCCCCCTGCGGTAGACTCCCAATCACTTTCAGAGATTGATCCGCCACTATTTCTATGCCTGATCCTTACGGTTGAATTGTCTTGTTGGGCGCCATAAATCCGATAAGGAAAACTATTGTCGGTGGTAACTCTATAAAATTGAGCTGTGGGTTGATTCATATAAGTAGACCAATTTGTTCCTCCATCTTCGGAAACCTGTGCTCCCCCATCATCCGCAATAATCATTCGTTGGTTGTTTTGAGGATCAATCCATAAGTCATGATGATCTCCATGGGGAGCATTTGCTCCTTTGAAAGTCTTTCCTCCATCTGTGGATTTCTGATAACTGACGTTTAAAACATAGACTGTTTCCTCATCCTGAGAATCGGCAAAAATTCGAGTATAATACCAAGCACGCTGTCTGAGACTTCGATCCTCATTTACTTTTTTCCAAGTCTTACCAGCATCTTTCGAGGTAAATACCCCACCATTTTCATTTTCTATAATCGAGTAAAGTCGATTAGAATTTTTTGGGGAAATTGTAATTCCCATAATCCCCAATAATCCTTCAGGAAAACCTTCATTTTTGGTTAAATCCTCCCAGGTTTTACCTCCATCTGTTGTTTTATACATTTTGGAATCTGGCCCACCGCTTTCGAGACTGTAAGGGGTGCGCTTGATATCCCAAGTCGTTGCATATAGAATGTCAGGATTAGTAGGATCCATGATCAGATCTACTGCTCCTGCTACCTTACTCGCATAAAGAACATTTGTCCAGTTCTTTCCTCCATCTGTAGTTTTGTAGACCCCTCTAGTTTCGTCTTCTTTGAAAATATCTCCCAAAACTGCCGCATATACTACATTTGGATCACTGGGATGAACTCGCATTCTGGAGATAAATCGACTTTTCTCTAGACCTGCCGTTTCCCAGGTTTTGCCAGCATCTGCACTTTTCCATACGCCGTAACCGAAAGAGACATTTCCTCTGACAGTCTTCTCACCACCTCCAGCATATACAACGCTTGTATCACTTTCTGACACTACAACTGCCCCTATTGAGCCTCCAAAAAACCATCTGACACTGGTTTCCAACTTTGACCTGCATCGTAGGTCTTCCAGACTCCACCACCAGCTGAGGCAAAGTAGTAGTTTTTATCACTTCCTTTTACTCCAGACACTCCATCTGAACGGCCACCTCTGAATGGGCCGATTTGTCTCCACTGAAGAGCATCATAAATTTCAGGTGTTGCAACATTTTGGGCGTTAACCGAAAACTTGCTGGAATAAAAGACTAACACAAGGCTTAAAGTCCATAGTACAAAATTATTTTTCATGAGACTGGTTTAATGATTTACTGAACTATAAATTAACAACAGTATACTGATTTATTATTGAAAAAATGATCAGCGGTAGTTTTCTTAGATAGTATCCAAAAAAAAAGCTCCTTCAAGTTAATGAAGGAGCTTCGAATAGTTTTTTTGATTGATTAAGCCTCGACTGGCAACACACTTACGTATGATCTACCGTCAAACTTTTTTCTGAAAGAAACAACACCGTTGGTAAGCGCGAATAATGTGTGGTCTTTACCAAGTCCTACGTTAAGACCAGGGTGATGTTTCGTACCTCTTTGTCTTACTATGATATTTCCAGCAATTACTTGCTCGCTACCAAATTTTTTCACGCCCAATCTTTTGGATTGTGAATCTCTACCGTTTCTGGAACTACCGACACCTTTTTTGTGAGCCATGATTATATGCGTTTATAGTTTTTCGTTGGGAAAAACTAGAGTGAAATACTTTCGATCATTATTTTGGTGAAATCTTGTCTGTGACCATTCTTCTTTTTGTAGCCTTTTCTTCGCTTCTTTTTGAAGACAATCACTTTATCACCTTTTACATGGTCCAGGACTTTCCCGGATACCTTTGCTCCAGTTAATAGGGGAGCTCCTACAGACACAGTGCCATCAGCTTCAGCTAACAAGACCTGGTCGAATTCCACGGTAGCGCCAGTTTCTGCATCCAATTTTGGAGCGAATACAAACTGATCTTTTATTACTTTAAATTGCTTACCTGCGATGTTTACGATTGCGTACATATTTCTTTGATTCTGATTATAGAATTCAGTTTACAAAGATAAAGAAGATGTGTAGAACAAAAAAAATGGGGACAACTTATTTTATTACAAACATTTCTTAAGAATATTACGAACTCAAATATTTCTCAAAACCTTAGAAAAAAATACCATAATAATTAAGTTAAACATTACATTTAATTTTAAATATTTCATTACTATTTTAAGGTAATATATTGATGATAAACTGATTATACTTGATTCACATAAATTGATTTATTTTGACTATAATTCAAAAAATGCCTCAGAATTTTGAATTAAAATAATTTATAAATTTTTTAAAAAAAATTAATCCGCTCATACAGTTAAAAAAAATTAATCTATCAGTTAATGTTATGTATGTTAATAAATTGATTTTGTATGTTTTATGAATAATTGACTGGTGTTCATTTTTTTACTTAAACTTCAACTTTAGCGGTTTTTTTTGTGCTTTTTGGTTCACATCTTTGTACATGAGTTGTCTCAAAAAGGCAACTTTTTCTTTTCCCAGCCGAGTTAAAATGCTGAACAGCCTCCAAACTCACTAAAATAAAAAACGAAGAATGATGCAGAAGTATGAACCAATTTTAGAAGAGAATAAAAAGCGATTTGTTTTATTCCCTATTGAACACAATGACATTTGGCAATTTTACAAAAAGGCAGAGGCTAGTTTTTGGACTGCCGAAGAAATCGATCTAGGACAAGATCTTATAGACTGGAAAGCGCTGAATGATGGCGAGCGTCACTTCATATCTCATATTTTGGCATTTTTTGCTGCAAGTGATGGTATAGTAAATGAAAACCTAGCTGAACATTTTGTCGCAGAAGTACAATACACTGAGGCCAAATTTTTCTATGGATTCCAAATTGCTATGGAAAATATTCACTCTGAGACTTATAGCTTATTGATCGACACCTACATAAAAGATGCAGTAGAACGAGATAAGCTCTTAAATGCAATCGAACACATACCTTGTGTGAAAAAGAAGGCTGAGTGGGCTCTTCGTTGGATTGACAACGGAAGTTTTCAGGAGCGATTAATCGCATTCGCAGCAGTAGAAGGTATCTTTTTCTCTGGCTCTTTTTGTTCAATCTTTTGGCTGAAGAAGAGAGGTTTAATGCCCGGATTGACCTTCTCCAATGAACTAATATCCCGTGATGAAGGACTTCATTGTGATTTTGCATGTCATTTGTATATGCAACATGTCGAAAACCAACTGCCAACAGATACTGTAATGGGAATAATAAGAGACGCTGTAGAAATCGAAAAAGAGTTTGTAACTGATGCTTTGCCAGTAAGGCTGATAGGAATGAATTCAGTATTGATGTGTCAGTATATAGAGTTTGTAGCTGATAGATTATTAGTTGAACTAGGATGCCCAAAAATTTGGAACAGTACTAATCCTTTTGATTTCATGGATATGATTTCACTCCAAGGAAAAACCAACTTTTTTGAGAAGCGAGTAGGTGATTATCAGAAAGCTGGAGTAATGGGTTCAATAGATAGTAATGAAAGCTCAAGAGGATTTACTATAGAAGAAGATTTCTAAATGAACTTTTCCCATCAACTAATATTATATATTTATGCTAGTAATTAAAAGAGACGGAAGGAGAGAATCAGTACGATTCGATAAAATCACGGCAAGAATTGAGAATCTATGTTATGAGCTGGATCCGAAATTCATCCAACCCATCGAGGTTGCAAAAAAGGTAATTGACGGGCTATTTGATGGTGTAAACACCACCGAGCTTGACAATCTAGCGGCAGAGGTATGTGCTTCCTTAACTGTAAAACATCCAGATTACGCAATTTTGGCGGCTAGAATAGCTATTTCCAACTTACATAAAATAACAAGTCAATCATTCTCCAATACAATGAAGCGGTTGTACACTTTTGTCAACCCAGCTACTGGAGCCAATGCAACACTGATCGATCCTGAAGTTTACGGAATCATTAAAAACAACGCAGCTAGGCTCGACGATGCAATTGATTACAAAAGAGATTTTGATTATGACTATTTTGGGTTCAAGACACTTGAAAGAAGTTACCTTATTCGACTAAACGGAAAGGTAGTTGAGCGACCTCAACACATGCTAATGAGGGTAGCGGTAGGAATTCATAAAGAAGATATCAATGCTGTTCTAGAAACGTATAATTTACTTTCGGAGAAATGGTTCATACATGCTACTCCTACTCTTTTCAACGCAGGTACTCCAAAAGCCCAACTTTCTTCCTGCTTCTTATTGACAATGAAGGATGACAGTATTGATGGTATTTATGATACGCTGAAGCAATGCGCTAAAATTTCTCAATCAGCAGGGGGAATTGGATTATCAATCCATCATGTGAGAGCTAAGGGTTCTTATATCAAAGGTACCAATGGCATATCTAACGGGATTGTACCAATGTTGAGAAATTTTGATATGACCGCAAGATACGTGGATCAAGGCGGAGGTAAGCGAAAAGGAAGTTTTGCAATTTACTTGGAACCCTGGCATGCTGATATCAAAGATTTCTTAGAATTGAAGAGAAATCATGGAAAAGAAGAGATGCGTGCGCGTGATTTATTCTATGCACTATGGATTCCTGATCTATTTATGAAACGTGTTGAGCAAAATTTAGAATGGTCATTATTCTGTCCAAATGAAGCTCCCGGTTTATCTGATTGCCACGGAGAAGAATTCGAAAGGCTTTATGAAAAATACGAACGAGAAGGAAAAGCTCGTGAGACAATTAAAGCGCAAGAACTTTGGTTTGAAGTATTAGAGTCTCAGATTGAAACAGGTACTCCTTATATGCTTTATAAAGATGCTGCAAATGGTAAATCAAACCAAAAAAATTTAGGGACGATCAAGTCTTCTAACTTATGTACAGAAATTATTGAGTACACAGCACCTGATGAAGTCGCAGTATGTAATCTAGCTTCGCTTGCATTGCCAAAGTTTGTGACAATGGGAGAAGATGGTAAACTATTCTTTGACCATAACAAGCTGTATGAGATCACCAAAGTAGCAACCCGAAATCTGAATAAAGTAATAGATGTAAACTATTACCCAGTTGAAGAAGCTAAAAGATCAAATTTCCGTCATCGGCCTATTGGACTTGGAATTCAAGGATTAGCTGATGCTTTCATACTGCTTCGAATGCCATTTGAATCACCAGAGGCAAGAGGTCTAAACGAAGATATTTTTGAAACCATCTATTATGCAGCTGTAGAGACCTCAATGGAACTAGCTAAGGTCCAGGGAACCTATGAGACCTATCAAGGCTCTCCTGCTTCTAAAGGTATTTTACAGTTTGACATGTGGGGAGTAACACCAAAATCTAAACGCTGGAATTGGGCTGATCTGAAAGAAAAAGTCAATAAATATGGAATGAGAAACTCCCTTCTAGTTGCTCCTATGCCAACTGCATCAACTTCTCAAATTCTAGGAAATAATGAATGCTTTGAACCTTATACTTCTAATATTTACACAAGAAGAACGCTATCTGGTGAATTCATTATTGTCAACAAACATTTGATGAAAGATTTGATTCAGATCGGACTTTGGAATGACAATATGAGGAATAGGCTGATATCTACAAATGGATCAATTCAGTCAGTCCCAGAAATCCCTAAACATATAAAAGAGCTCTATAAGACCGTCTGGGAAATTTCTCAAAAGATAATCATAGATATGTCCGCTGACCGGGGAGCGTACATTTGTCAAAGTCAAAGTATGAATGTGTTCATGCAGGATCCAAACTTTGGTAAATTAACGTCGATGCATTTCTATGCTTGGAAAAAAGGTTTGAAAACAGGCATGTATTATTTACGCTCTCAGGCCGCTACTGCAGCGATTAAATTTACTGTAGATAAGTCACTCCTCGGCCAATCTCACACGGTTCCTTCACCGACTGAGGCGGTCAACAAAGAGAAATAAAATGCTATTGCTTGCTAATTAGATGATCCCGAAGGATGTGAGATGTGTGGAAGTCAGATTTTAGAGTCCGCTAATCAGGAAAAGGCGTTTGAATATTTCAAACGCCTTTTTTGTATTATTTTTTTAACCCAACTTGAAAATAGAATTAGACAACATTATGTAATACAACTAGTTACGCTAATTGTTTTTACAATTGGGTCACAACTTTTGACTTCCTCACATAGGGTCTGTCCTTAAATTTGAGTGCATCATATATTTTTTTCATCGCTACACTCGGTCGCGTACACAGCTTGGTGTAAATGCGTTTGTTGTCTTTGGCATCCATGCTGATCATGGAACACCGCTGGGCTTGCATTTTTTCTACAATCGTTTTCCAACTGTAATG
>JBDNIP010000869.1:0-11501 GCA_041688245.1 Algoriphagus sp. | reverse complement strand
CAAAACAGGGGACAAAATAATCGATATAAACGGGGAGACTTATACTTCAATCAATGACCTGAGTAGTGGCTCAGCTTTGTTAAGTGAAAATGGTTTCTATACCATTGAACGGGCAGGGAAGCAAATACAGATCGATATTCCGAGAGGATTCGTGAATTCGTTTGACAGTAAAGAAGCAATGGAGAATTTCATTCAAATCCGTCTTCCTTTTGAAATGAATGAGGTAATTGAAGGTGGATTTGCAGATCTTGCTGGAATAACTATTGAAGACAAGATACTTTCAGTAAATGGTCAATCGATCACTTACAGAGATGAGCTAAGTTCAGAATTGGCAAAGTTTAAAAGCAAGGATGTAGGTCTTGAGCTCCTGAATAGTAGCAATGACACAATCCGGAAAACAGTGGCAGTCAGTGAAGAAGGCATGATAGACATCTGGATGAATCAGACTATTATTCCTGTACGTCGAGAGTATGGCTTTGCAGAGGCAGTGTCCAAAGGTACAGAACGGGCTTTCGGTGTTGTAATCATCAATGCAAAAGCTCTGGGTAAAATGTTTACCGGTGAAGTATCTACCCGAAATGTATCTGGACCTATTGGAATGGCTAAGATATACGGCGATACTTGGCAATGGTCCAAATTCTGGGCCATCACAGGGTTAATTTCAATGATCCTAGCTTTTATGAATTTGCTACCGATACCTGCACTGGACGGTGGACATGTAATATTTTTACTTTACGAAATGATTTCAGGTCGAGCTCCATCGGATAGGTTTCTGGAGAATTCCCAAAAAGTAGGAATGGTCATTCTGCTATCGTTGATGGTCTTTGCGATCGGAAACGATATTTTAAAGATATTTACTGGGGGCTAACTTTAATTTTTTGTTAATCCTGCCATTCTGGCTAAATTGTTGATTGGCACAGCACTTGACAAGTTATGAAGAACCTTCGTTTTTAGAAGGTTTTTCTTTTATTTTGGTAATAAACCGACGGCTAGTCTGTCAATTTGTCTATATGAGTCAATTCGAAAATTCTGTATTTCAACATTTAATGGTTGGTGAATTTGCCGGAGAGGGAGACCTCATTCAGTTGATCACCGAAGATGAGGGAGATGAGCAGGGCAAAGATGCTTTAGAGGAAGAAATTCCGATTTTATCAGTCAGGAACACCGTGCTTTTTCCGGGAGTGGTGATTCCGATTACCGTGGGTAGGCAGCGATCCATCCGTCTAGTGAAGAAAGCCCAAAAGGGAAATAAACTAATCGGAGTCTGCGCGCAGATTAATGCGAATAACGACGATCCGGGATGGGAGGATATTTATCAAGTTGGAACTATTGCGAAAATCATCAAAATGATCGTATTGCCTGATGGAAACACAACGATAATCATTCAGGGGAAAAAACGTTTTACGATCAAAGAGCAGGTCACTGACGATCCATACTTCTTAGCGAAGGTGGAGTACCTAGAGGAGAATTTCCCTAAAAGCTCAAAAACAGTCCAAGCCTTGGAAGAGACCTTGAAAGACTCGGCAACTCGAATTCTTCATTTGAATCCAGAGATTCCTCGCGAGGCGCAAGTGGCTTTGGACAATATTGATAATACTGCATTTCTTACTCATTTTCTTTCTTCTAACGTCAATGCTCCAGTAGAGTCAAAGCAGCGCTTATTGGAAATCAATGATGGAGTGGAAAGAGCTACGCTTTTGCTTGAATTTATGATGAAAGACATCCAGATGCTGGAGCTTAAATCTGAAATTCAAAAGAAAGTTCATACGGATATCGATCAGCAACAACGGGATTATTTTCTTCGTCAACAGATGAAAGTCCTGCAAACTGAATTGGGCGAGGAAGGTCCTGAAAAGGAAGTGGAAGATCTTCGCATGCGCGGCGATTTGAAACTTTGGGATCAAGAAGTAAGTGACCACTTTGAGAAGGAATTGAATAAAATTCTTCGAATTAACCCTGCTGCGGCAGAATATCCAATTGCTCTCAATTATGCGGAGACTATGGTGGATCTACCATGGAATGAATACACACAGGATAATTTTGACCTCAAGCACGCAAAGAAAATTTTAGACAGTGATCACTTCGGTTTAGAAAAAGTTAAAGAGCGGATCATTGAATATTTAGCAGTATTAAAGCTGAAGAATAATCTTAAAGGTCCTATTCTTTGCTTGTATGGACCTCCGGGAGTTGGTAAGACTTCACTTGGAAAATCAATAGCTTCAGCTCTAGGCAGAAAATATGTTCGTATGTCCCTTGGTGGGCTTCATGATGAAGCTGAGATACGTGGGCACCGTAAGACTTATGTCGGTGCAATGCCAGGCAAGATCATTCAGAACATGAAAAAAGTAAAGATATCAAATCCGGTATTTGTGCTGGATGAGATTGATAAGCTTTCTTCTGATTTTCGAGGTGATCCCAGTTCTGCATTCCTGGAAGTTCTGGATCCGGAGCAAAATTTTGCTTTTTCTGACAACTACCTAGAAGTAGAATACGACTTGAGTAAAGTCTTGTTTATCGCTACCGCTAACTCTTTAGATTCCATACAACCTGCATTACGCGATCGTATGGAGATTATCGAGGTGACTGGATATACGCAAGAGGAAAAAGTAGAAATTGCCCGGAAGCATTTGGTACCTAAGCAGCGTAAAGAGCATGGGATCAAGTCTACTGAAATCACTTTCGAAAAAAAGTCACTAGTTAAATTGATTGAGGGCTATACCCGAGAGTCAGGTGTAAGAAGTCTCGAGCGAACCATAGGAAAGGTAGTCAGAAATGTGGCTAAATCTATTGCAATGGAAGAAGAGTACGACCCGAAAATCACCCCTGAAGCCATTCGTAGAATATTGGGATCTGAGATATTTGATAAGGAAGTGTATCAGGATAACAGCGTCGCTGGTGTAGTCACTGGTCTTGCTTGGACAAGTGTCGGAGGAGAGATTCTTTTCATTGAGTCCAGCTTGAGTAGGGGAAAGGGTAAATTGACACTATCTGGCCAACTTGGTGATGTGATGAAAGAGTCCGCCATGACTGCGCTCTCTTATTTAAAGTCAAAAGCTGAAACGTTGGGCATCGATCATCGGGTATTTGATCAATATGATCTGCACATTCACGTTCCTGCGGGAGCAGTTCCTAAAGATGGCCCTTCTGCAGGAATTACAATGCTGACTGCTATGGCTTCTGTTTTTACCCAACGAAAAATAAAAGCACGATTAGCGATGACAGGGGAAATATCTCTGATCGGAAAAGTAATGCCAGTTGGAGGGATAAAAGAGAAAATCCTTGCTGCAAAGCGCGCGGGAATTAAAGAGATCATTCTTTGCAGGAAGAATAAGCGGGACATAGAGGAGATTGATGCCCATTATATAAATGGTATAGATTTCCATTTCGTAGACCGAGTAGAAGAGGTCCTGGATATTGCGTTGTTAAAATCTAAAGTCGATCGACCGCTGCTATTCAGCTTTACTCCGGAAACTCCCTTGAAAGATTAATTACTATTTTCTTTCAAGTCTTAAATTCTAAACTTCTCCCAAGGGGGATAAATATATTAAACATGGATAAAATATTAAGCTTAACTCCGAGACAAATTGTAGCAGAGTTAGATAAATATATCATCGGTCAGAATGATGCAAAGCGGAATGTGGCGATTGCACTTCGAAATCGAATACGGAGATTGATGGTGAAATCGGAGATTCAAAAGGATATCGTACCTAACAATATTCTTATGATCGGTTCTACCGGTGTCGGAAAGACTGAGATTGCCCGTCGCTTAGCCAAGATTGCTCAAGCTCCATTCACTAAAGTAGAAGCCTCAAAATTCACTGAGGTTGGCTATGTGGGAAGGGATGTGGAAAGTATGGTTCGTGATCTGATCGAACAATCTATAGCACTGGTTCGAGAGCAGAAAAACGAAGAAGTAAAAGGAAAGGCTGCTGATGCAGTGGAGGAAATCATGCTAGATATATTAATTCCACCTGTGAAAAGTGCTGGTTTCACTCGAAATGTAAACGTTGAATTAAATGAAAACGGTGAGCCCGTTAATGACAATGAGTTGAACGAGCGGACTCGTGAGCGATTTCGAGAAAAACTACGTGATGGTGAATTGGATGACCGAAAAATAGAAATTAATATAAAAGCTGGCTCTCCAGTGGGAGTAGGAATGATTGGTAATGGAATGATGGATGATGCAGGTATGGCAGGCCTCCAAGATATGATTTCCAACATGATGCCTAAAAAAGTCAAAAAAAGAAAGCTCACAATCGCTGAGGCAAGGAAAGTTTTATTGGAGGAGGAGATGTCTAAGCTCATTGACTTTGATGAGGTCAAAGAAGAAGCCATCAAACTTGCAGAGAATAACGGTATTATTTTTATTGATGAGATTGATAAGATTGCCTCTAAATCCGGCAAAGGTGGAGGAGGTCCTGATGTAAGTAGAGAGGGAGTTCAGCGTGACTTGCTTCCTATAGTTGAAGGATCGGCGGTCAATACCAAGTATGGTGTGGTCAATACTGATCACGTATTATTTATTGCAGCTGGAGCATTTCACGTCGCCAAGCCATCTGATCTGATTCCAGAGCTTCAAGGTAGATTCCCAATTCGGGTAGAACTACAAAGTCTGACCCAAGAGGATTTCTCCCGGATTCTTCGAGAGCCAAAAAATGCATTGACAAAGCAATATCAAGCCTTGTTTGAGGCAGAGGAAGTTTATTTGGAATTCAGCGACGATGCAATTGAGGAAGTAGCAAGACTAGCCTTCCTGATCAATCTAGAGGTGGAAAATATAGGTGCCAGAAGATTGCACACTGTCATGAGTCATTTACTCAATGAATCTCTGTTTGATGTGCCAGATACGATTCAGGCTAATTCGAATATAATGATCACCAAAGAGATGGTGGAGGAACGTTTGAGTACGCTGGTTAAAAATCGAGATCTCTCTCAGTACATTCTTTAATTAAACGGGGCATCGATTAGATGCCCTTTTTGTATGATGGTCAAATCACTTCTTATTCTTACCGGACACAGTCAAGGGTTAGGTAATGCGTTACTGGATCTGTTTCTTCAAAAGCAAAATTTTGAAATCATTGGGATTTCCAGGACTATACTGGGACTCCAATCACCAAGGCTGAAGGAGTTAAGTCTGGATATCTCTGACTTGGACTTACTGGAGAATCAGCTTGATTCAATTTTCCCAATTGGAAAGTTCGAAGAAATTATCTTGATCAATAATGCTGGCTCCATTGGTGAAGTCAAACCTGTTGGTCAATGGAATCCGAAACAGTTTCATGCACTTTTCAAGCTGAATATGCTTGCGCCAGCTATGTTGACCAATGCTTTTGTGTCCAGATATGGGAAAGTTAATTCAAATAGAATTGTCTGCAATATCAGCTCAGGTGCAGCCCATAAACCGTTGGAAGGTTGGTCGGGCTATTGTAGTTCAAAGGCTGGATTAGCTATGTTTACTGGCGTCTGCCAGAAAGAAAATACGGAATCTGGAATCCGATTCTACAGTGTTGCTCCAGGAATTATTGACACGGAGATGCAAACTAAAATAAGAGAATCAGCTCCGAGATATTTTCCAGCAATTGATCGTTTCAAAAGTTATAAATCGGATGGATTACTTTCTTCTGGAACTGAAATTGCTCAAAAAATTGACTTTTTGTTGTCCAATCCAGCCAGGTTTGAAGAGGTAGTTCAAGATGTTCGAAGTTTCGAGTTACCCTAATTATACTAATCATACTTTTTTGGATAGTCGATATACCAAGTCTTTGCATTAGTTGAATTTAGCTGATCCCAAGAATCTATATGAGCGGTAAATCCAAATTGCCCAGAAGTCGGTAGATTATCAATATCACCACCTAAAAGCGCTATCAAACCATTGAATCCAGGATTATGTCCAATCAAAAAGAGCGTTTTTACTTTATTTGATCGACTTCGAAGCTGATTTAAGATTTCAGAGGCTGATGCATGGTATAGTTTTTCTTCCAGAACGAGCGTTGATTTCCTTAATCCCAGTTTTTGGATAATAATTTCAGCAGTCTGTATGGCTCTTAATGCGGTGGATGATAAAATCAGATCTGGAATGATTTGTTTTGCTTTCAAGCGATTTGCCATGATGGGCATATCTCTCCATCCTCTTGGAGCTAGGGGCCGATCATGGTCTCGAATACTGAAATCATCCCAGGAAGATTTGGCATGCCGGAGCAATACAATTTTCTTCATACAGTTAAAATTGCACCGATTATTTTGTTTTATTTATCCTAATCTTTACTTTTAAGCGTAATTAAATATTATTATAACAAATTATTATGTCTACCGGAACAGTTAAATTTTACAATGAAGCCAAAGGATTCGGATTTATCGTAGACGACGCCTCTCAAAGTGAAGTTTTCGTACACGCAACCGGATTAGTCGACCAGATTGCTCAGAACGACAAAGTTACATTCGATGTCGAAGAGGGTAATAAAGGGCCTAATGCCGTCAATGTCAAAAGAGCTCAATAAAGCATTTTGAAGTCCTTGTTAATCGATCCTCTAAGGTTATCCTTAAGAGGATCTTTTTTTTGGAGTAGTTTGGAGAGCACTTCATCAAATTAATAATCTTTATTCTGCGGGATAACAAAACCATACGCTTCGTAAAGGACGAAACTATTTGAGGTATATTTTTTTCCTTGCACTGGTTACCTCAATTTCATTCCATAAAAAAAATCTGATTTTAGCTCTGATGAAAGTGTTATAGTTATAGCCTGGATGCAACGCTAAAATAGTGAGAAAACTTCATATTCCTTTTTGGATTTCTTGAAGATATTTAAAGTGTACGTCTCTTCGGCCAAGTATTCGACACACATATTATGGGGGTGCTCCAATAAATAATCTTAAATTTCTCAAGCTTGATATGAATTGCAATTTTATAATTATTGTATATTCACAATTGCACCAGTAAAAACCAAAAGGTAGTTTCTTAAATGGTAAACATTAGCATTACCAGTACTTCTTACAATGGCTATCGGAACATCATCGGCTCGCCGCGGCGGGCTTGACTGTCAGTTGAGCAACGAAAATTAGGTTACTTGCATCAGTGCGGATAATTACATTATAATTTTTAGAAAATGGGTTATCGGACTGGCAACAAATAAAAGCTGGTCAGTAAATCTGCTATAAACTAGAAACACTGTGTATCCGTAATTACACTAGTGAAAAAATTAAAGTAATCTGAGATGGTACCCATTAGTATTGCTAGTACTAGGGTCATCCATCATTGGGCTGTTTCTACCTGGAAAAGCAAATAAAATGAGCTAATTGGTCCAATTGTAGCTCATACAGTAAAATAATTTGAGGAGTTGGAAAACTTCAACCTATTTATTTTGTTTACTTACTACATATCAAAAGAAGCTGGTTAAGACTTGTTAATTATATAGTGTATAGCATTGGAATCATTTGATGAGTGGAATCTTAGCTAGCAGAATTCGTTATAAAAAATACTTACTCAAAGATAAAAATACATGAACAAAGGACAATTCTTTCTCGGAATGCTTCTCGCCTCATTAGTAGGAGGCCTAGTAGCCTTGGCAGGTGTAAGTTTTTTTATACAGCCCCAAGATTCCACAAATTTTGATGAGAAGCAGCAATCAAGCTTTGTTAGCTTATTAAATAATAAAGATTTCACGATTCCAGATGGGATTAATTTCATCGCTGCCGCAAGTTTGGCTACTCCAGCAGTGGTCCACGTGAATACGAAGGTTTCATTTCCCTCTAAAGGTGGTGATCGTAACCCGTTGCAGGAATACTTTCAAATGCCTCCGGGAGAAGGTGGATCAGCGAATCCGCACAAAAACGGAATGCCAATGAGTTCGGGTTCTGGTGTGATCATTTCATCCGATGGCTACATTGTAACCAATAATCATGTGGTTGACGGTGCAACCAGAGTCGATATTACACTGGAAAATAATAAGCGATACGTTGCTGAAATCATTGGTATTGATCCTACCACGGATTTGGCATTATTGAAAATAGAGGCTACAGGACTTCCGATAATAAAATTTGGAGATTCAGATAATACTAAAATAGGCGAATGGGTGCTTGCTGTAGGAAATCCTTTTAATTTGAACTCTACGGTTACAGCAGGAATTATCTCTGCTAAAGCTCGAAATATTGGGATTTTGAATGATGTTAAAAATAATCTTCAGGTAGAATCTTTTCTCCAGACTGATGCTGTTGTCAATCCTGGTAATTCAGGTGGAGCATTAGTAAATTTAGCAGGAGAATTAATTGGAATCAATACAGCGATCGCCACCCGCACAGGTTCGTATAGTGGCTATTCATTTGCAGTGCCAAGTACATTGGTGAAGAAAGTCATGAATGATTTGATGGAGTTTGGAACTGTACAGCGTGGGTTGTTAGGTGTAAATATTAGAGATTTAAGTCCTGAGCTAAGTGAATTCCTCGGTAAAAAATTCCCTGTCGAACAAGGGGTCTATATCGGAGGAGTGAATGAGAAAAGTGGTGGAGCCGAAGCTGGACTCAAAGAAGGTGATATTATCATTAGCGTGGACGGTAAGAAAACTGCATCCGTGGCGAATCTGCAAGAGATGGTTGCCAGAAAACGTCCAGGTGATAAAGTAGAGCTTGAATATATCAGAGATTCGAAAACCTTTAAAGTCAAGGCAACCCTTAAGAATTTTTCAGGTGATACGGACATTGTTAAAAAAATAATTCCTAAGGTCACCGAGTTTGAAGGAGTTGTTTTTGAAGAACTGCCAAGTAAAATAAAGGACGGCTTGAAGCTGTCAGGTGGTGCTGTAATCGGTTCGGTGCAGGGAAGTAAGTGGCGTTCTGCTGGTGCCAGTCCAGGATTTGTGATCACGTCGATAATGACCAGCGATGGTAGAGTCAGGATTCAAGGACCGGATCAATTGATAGAGGTATTGAGAGATCTATCGGGTGAAGAAATTGTTGTGCTTGGAAAGTTTCAAGATGGGAAAGAGTACTACTTTGAAGTAAAAGTTGATTAATCACCCAATACTTTTACTATAAGCAGGCTGGATTTTTCCAGTCTGCTTTTTTTATGTCTGTTTCGATTGATTTGTGTAATTTTAAACTTAGCAAACCCAAACCTCATGAAACAACTATTTTTTACAGGTCTCGCATTTTTGATGTCATTGGGATTGCATGCTCAAGTCTTGACACCAGCCACAAGTTCACCTCCAAAGGGAATTTCTCAAGACAGAATCAATCGGATTGATCAAATGCTGAATGAAGCCATAGGTACAAACCAAGTTCCTGGTTTGGTGGCGATGATTGTCAAAGATGGCAAGATAGTTTACCAATCCTCCAAAGGCTTTGCAGATCTTTCTTCCCAACAAAGAATGGAAAAGGATCAGATCTTCCGAATAGCATCTCAAACCAAAGCAATTACCTCGACTGCTGTAATGATGCTGTGGGAAGAAGGGAAATTCCAATTAAATGATCCGATTTCCAAGTATATCCCCGAATTCAAAAATCCACAGGTGATTACTGGATTCCGGTTTGCGGACTCTACTTATTCTACCCGACCCGCTTCACGTGAGATTACGATTAAAGATTTGCTGACTCACACTTCAGGTATCGGATATGGAATGATCGATGGGGATGAGCGTATGAAAATAATCTATCAAAAAGCTGGGATCATTGATCTTTATACCACCGAACCGATCAAGATTGGAGATAATATTAAGAAGCTTGCTAAGCTTCCGATCCACCATGATCCAGGAGCCAAATTCACCTATTCAGAAGGCTTGGATGTCTTGGGGTATTTTATTGAGATTGTCTCAGGGATGCCTTTTGATACCTTTTTGAAAACTCGAATTTTCCAGCCTTTAGGTATGTCCAACACCGCCTTTTATTTAAGTGAAGCCCAAGCAGAAAAATTGGTAACAGTCCATCAATTTGCAAATGGTGCCTGGCGACCAATGCCAGTTACTTTCTATGACTCAGATTACCCTAAGAAAGGAGCAAAAACATTTTTCTCCGGCGGAGCTGGGCTTTCATCTACTGCTGGGGATTATGCCAAATTTCTTCAGATGTATTTGAATGGTGGAATCTATGATGGAAAGACAATTCTTAGTCCCACAACCATCGAAATTATTATGTCTAATCAAGTGGGAGAACTTTTCTCTGGAGGTCAGAAAAATTACGGACTCGCTTTCGCAATTGTCAATGAGCTGGGCTTTCCCAAAGGAGGTGATGGAAGCGTAGGGACATTTGATTGGGGTGGTTATTTCAACACACAGTATTTTGCAGATCCCACTACCAATACGATCGGGATCTTGATGAAGCAAACCCAAGGGGGAAATGGAGATCAGACTGGATGGAAATTCAGGCAAATGGTTTTTGCTGCGATAGAATAAAAAAATGTATGGCTACATAGCCATCCATTTTTTTTGAAAGTTGTTTAATCGCTAAGGCCACAAAAGTTTCGCTAATGACGGCAATTCAAAAGACAAGTTCATTCTTCTGGATTGATTAGTTGGGTATTAAGTATATCCGCACTTGTGCCAAAAAAAAGCAATTTAATATAGGGTGAACACTAGCCTTACCTGTATTTTGCTGTTAATCATCCGATTGCCCAGCCTTGGTAAGTGTTTTCGCCAGTTAATCAACGAAAATTAGGATACTGGCATAATTACGGGTTACTACATTTGGTTTTGAGCTTACACTTAAATTTACTCTGATTATCCGAATGTTGCCTTCACCTATTCTTTCATTCTCGTTCATGAAGTCACTATTCAGGAATGTTTTTTTAGAGCTTAATCCAAGACCACTTTATAGTTTGGATCTTCGATCACGTTTACGTCCACTAATTTGTCTGCATTGGCAATTAGCTTTCGACAATCAGGACTGAGATGTTGTAAGTGAACAATTTTACTAACTTTCAGGTACCGCTCAGTAATTCGATTAAGGGCTTCAATGGCTGACATATCTACGACTCTGCTTTCAGCAAAATCAATAATGACTTCTTCTGGATCATTCTGAATATCGAATTTCTCTCCAAAAGCTCCCACTGATCCAAAGAAAAGTGGTCCATACATTTCATAGTGCTTCACGCCATTAGCATCAATTGATTTTCGAGCTCGAATTCGCTTTGCATTATCCCAAGAGAAGAAAAGTGCAGCAAGGATCACTCCTATCAGTACGGCCAAAGCTAAATTGTGCAGCACGGCGGTAATCAAGGTGACCAGAACCATGAGGAAAACATCCGACTTAGGCATTTTGGTAAACGTTCGTAAACTGGCCCATTCGAAAGTACCTATTGATACCATGATCATTAAGCCTGTCAAGGCTGCCATGGGCACCTGCTCGATCAAGCTGCTTCCAAACATGATAAAGACTAAAAGCATCACGGAAGCGACTATGCCGGAAAGTCTTGCTCGGGCTCCTGAAGAAATATTGATTAGAGACTGGCCTATCATTGCGCAGCCACCCATTCCTGAGAATACGCCAGAAAGCATATTTGCTATTCCTTGGGCGACT
>JBDNIP010000129.1:0-8984 GCA_041688245.1 Algoriphagus sp. | reverse complement strand
GCTTTTCAAAACAAATGCCGGTTGCTATGCCTATGTACTGACCATAATTGTGAATTCTTCTATAGCAGCTTCGTTCATATAAGCTGATCGCTTCCACCTGATTTTTGCCTGTTTCGAGCTCTACTCGTTTTGCTCCAAGCACGACTTGCCCAGCTTTCTAATTCAGCTAAAAGCTAGTCTGCAATATCCTTTACTCCATACACAGGCAGCGTAAACATCCGCTTTACTTCCATTGCATCTTTTCCATATTCCTTGATGTCACCATATGCCACCGGCTTATTTTCTTCATGACAAACCAATTGCATACTTGATGATGGAGATTCCATTATACTGATTGTAAAAGTCACGCTCTCTTCCATCCTTTTCTGCCAGATATGCATCCAAATGTGAAACCAAGCCTGCAAAATCCGGATCATCACCTGGTCTTTTTTGGAACTTTATCATAGATTTATAAAAAAATCGCTAAAATTTTTAGCGGCTTGAATACGTCATCTCATTTTTTTATAGGCATTGATCAAGCCATTTGTCGAACTATCATGCGAGGTAACTTCGCTTTGGTCTTTTAATTCAGGTAGAATTCCATTTGCCAAAACCTTCCCAAGCTCCACTCCCCACTGGTCGAAGCTATAAATATTCCAGATTGCTCCTTGTACAAAAATCTTATGCTCATACATGGCAATCAGCATTCCAAGCATGTGGGGTGTGATCTGCTTTACCAAAATTGAATTGGTAGGTCGATTTCCTTCAAAAACTCGATGTGGCGCAATATTTTCAATTTCCTCAATGGGCTTGCCTACCTTTTCCATTTCTTCACATACTTGAACCAATGATTTCCCCTTCATCAAGGCTTCAGTCTGGGCAAAGAAATTAGAGAGTAATTTCTGATGATGATCTCCTATCGGGTTATGGGAAATAGCCGGAGCAATAAAATCACAAGGAATCAGTTGAGTACCCTGATGAATCAATTGATAGAATGCATGCTGCCCGTTGGTTCCAGGCTCTCCCCAGATGATTGGACCAGTGGTGTAATTGACTTTTTCTCCTGAGCGGCTTACATATTTGCCATTACTCTCCATATTTCCCTGTTGGAAATAGGCGGCAAAACGATGCATATACTGATCATAAGGAAGGATCGCCTCAGCGGTTGCCCCAAGGAAATTAGTATTCCAAATACCAATTAACGCCAGCAAAACAGGAATATTTCGATTGAACTGGGAATGGCGGAAATGCTCATCCATGGCATGTGCCCCTGAAAGCAACTTTTCAAAATTGAAGAAACCTATTGCACAAGCAATCGGCAATCCTATTGCAGACCAGAGTGAATAACGTCCTCCTACCCAATCCCAGAACGCAAACATATTTTGCGGATCAATGCCAAATGCCTCCACTCCCTTTAGATTAGTGGAAAGTGCTACGAAATGCTTTGCAACAGCTGATTCCTCTTTGGCATGCTCCAAGAACCAATTTCTTGCTGTATGCGCATTAGTCATCGTTTCTTGCGTAGTAAAAGTCTTTGAGGCGATAAAAAACAAAGTCGTCTCAGGATCAACTTTCTTCAGCGTCTCAGCGATATGAGTACCATCTACATTGGACACAAAGAAAATCTCAAGATTGGCAGCTTGATAGGGCTTCAAAGCCTCAGTTACCATCACCGGACCAAGATCTGATCCTCCAATCCCAATGTTTACCAGTGATTTGATCGGCTTACCTGAGTAACCCAACCACTTTCCCTGATTGACCTGATCCGCAAATTTTTTCATCTGCGTCAAGACCGCATTTACTTCCGGCATCACATCTTGTCCATCTACAAATACTCCGTGCCCGCTTCGATTGCGAAGCGCCGTATGCAATACCGCCCGGTTTTCTGTCCGATTGATATAAGCTCCTCCAAACATAGATTCGATGGATTGGTGAAGACTCGTCTCTTCCGCCAAATCTCGCAGGGCATCCATAATTTCATCATTGACTCGATTTTTAGAAAAATCTACTAACATGTCGTCCAGCTTGATACTGTAGCGTTCGAACCGCTCCCGCTCATCGAAAAGCGAGCTAAGTTGAAGGTCTTTATATTTTTTAGCCAGATCAGTAAGTCTATGCCAAGCTGGAGTGGTAGTGGGATTTATGGATTTCATTTTTAGATTTCAAGGTTTGAATCCACAAAATTAAGATTAATCTCAAGGGATAAAAGAACCAGAATTTAACAAGCCTATAATTTAGCTCGCTTTGATAAAGAATTTGTAAGAGTAGATTTCTCAAAAATAAGGACTATCATTCCTTGAGATTTATTAACTTAATTAAATTTTATTAATGCAAATGATGAATAGAATCTTAAAAATAGCTGTGAGTATGGCCTTTCTTGGTGTCACGACCGTTTCCTATTCACAGAAGAGAGAAATCATACCGTTAAACTGTCATTTTTATCCCATCAGCGAAAGCGATACCCTGAACTTAGCCTATCATGCTGTGATAACGCATTTGGAAGGTGATATCACATTGAAGCGAGTAGTTGATAGGCAAAATCGAGTCCTCCGAATTACTAAAGAAGGATACAATACCGAAGATTCTTTCTTAGAGCAAATCACCGAGACCCTAGATCAAAATGGAAAACTGAAAAGTAAAATGACTAGGAATAAAGACAATGGAATGTTTCATACTGCCTATTACGATAATGAAGTATTTTTGGGCGAGGTAATCTATAAGCCGATAGAAGGATATGAGATTACCAAAGCAGGTCAAATCCCTATTTCACTGGTGGAGAAGAATGAATTTGAGCCGACTCCCGATTTTGATAAAACAACATGGAATAAATCGCTGGCTAATAATTTACGTTACCCGCAACATGCACGTGATCTTAAGGAGACAGGTACTGTGATTCTTGCGCTTTTGATAAATGAAAATTCAGAGGTGATACAAATAGAAGTAGCAAATCCTGAAGATATTTCAAAATCACTCGCTAAAGAGGCTATTCGAGTAGCAAGCATGTATAAAGGGAAGTTTAATGCAGCAACAGATTATAATGGAAATCCAGTTGAGTCTTGGCTTTATATTCCCATTGGCTTCAGGCTAAACTAATCACTATTGGATTTTATTAGATCTGTAGAGTTGATCAACTTATCAAAGCATAAGATTTTTGGGAGCTATGCTTGAAGAATATTTTTGCTAAATCCAAGAACCAAAACAACCAGAAAGCAGACTAACAAAATGCGAAAAATCCTTATCCCAACATATCTCACACTTCTAATTTTTTATAGCTGTACCCATATTTCGATAGCTCAAAAGCAAGAGATTGTTCCTTTGAATAAACATTATTTCATTATTAATTCTTCGGAAAAGGAAGCTCAAGCCTACAATCAAATAACAACGAAGGGGCCCAAGGAAAAATCAATTAGCAAGGTTTACACCCTATCCAATAGACTGGTAAAATCTATAGAAGACTCATACAATAAAGATGAGAAATTCAATCAGCGGTTGATCTATCGATATGATACTTTAGGACAACTGACATCTTTCACTTTATTTAATTTGGATGAAGGTAACTACCTCACCAGACATTATCACAATGATTCGATCCTAGCAGAAGTTCTTAGAACTGATTATAGTAAATTCCAGATTACCATTCCTGAAAGCGAGTCTATTCAATTAGAATTTAACCCCTACTCCAGTGGGCCTCCGAGTAATATCATTTGGAATGAATATCTTGGAAATAATCTAAGTTATCCGGTAAGTGCGAGACGCGCTGGGAATAGCGGTACAGCAGTAATAGCCATAAAGGTTAACGAAAATGGACAGCTGACAGCATTCGAATTAGCAAATCCCGATCACATTGCAGGAGACCTCGCAAGAGAGGCATTAGGTATGATCGAGAAGTATGATGGATTATGGAGACCCGCAATCAGTATTGAAGGAGAGGTTACAGCGCAGTGGTATTATTTACCCGTACGGTTTATACTGACAGGAGATGATATCCCATTTGCCGGAAATCTTGATTTGGTTTTTTAGGCTAAATAATTCTTAACCCTTGATCGAGAAAACACGATTGCGAAAAGCAACAAGTGCAATTTCACATCTAGAATTTTACTTTATTCAAAATTACAAATCCTCTCCCAAGAGATCAGTTACCTGATTGATTCCGAGATTCTTTAGTTGGACCCGAATGTCAGGCTAAATGATGGTGAGGATATCAAAATCTACCATATTTATATTGTACCTACGGGATCTGGCAAAAACCTCAAATTTACGGATTGAAACGCTGAAATACCGAGAATAGGATAGAAAGTAAAAAATTTCAGTAAATCCACAGTAGTGATCGGAGACCTGAGTAACGTAGTCTAAAGCTATACTAAAGGGCTATTCCTAAAAATGGTAGAGCTCGCCGATCTGAAAAGAGGAAGAGTGACTTTTAATATATTTCATACAAAAATCTCATTTTTTCAGAGGGCCGCTGGATTGTATCTTTTTGAGCGAGCAATTTAGTTTGGTTTCAATCAGCATACACGATTCAATCGACTCAGATCATTCCCCAATCCGTCTGTCTGGTTGCATGCTTGACCTCAAAAGATACCACTGATACCAAAAAAGCGAATGCCGATGAAAAAAAAGCAGCCCATGAAAGGGTCGATTACGAACTGAATGATAAGAATCAAGATGATTCTTAATTATCAGATTTGGCTTCTTCTTTTGCTTTCTTTCTAAAACCTCCTCTGAAAGGCCAAGTATATTCCAAAGCTTCCAAACCCCTATTAAGATTGTAGGCAGCAGAATCGGTACGTTCTACAGTGCTTTTTAACGTCTGTGCAAACTTCTTATCATTTAGTAAAACTCCCATCGTATTATCTCCTGAATTAATCTTGTTAGTGATAGCTTTCAGTTCTGCGGTCATCTCCTCACTGTTTTGGGCAGTGGCTTTGAAGCTTTCCAACGTGCTACGAATCTCCACTACTAGAAGCGTATCTGTTACAAGATCATTGAATAGATTCCCCTTAGTGTTTAATTTTGCAGTAAATGTATTGAGCTCCCGAATCATCTTATTACTGTTGATTGAAGCAGTGTTGAGATTATTCAGGATGGAGCGGAAAGTCTCTGCAAGAGTGGAATCAGTCATTACAGCACCTACAATGCCTTTACCAGCAGCAAGTTTAGATGTTAAGGTTTTCAAATCTGCGGTAATCTCCACCAAGTTTTCATTATTCACCTGAAGTGTTTCCATCATCTGATCGGTATCAAGGGGCATGACAGACTCTAAACGATCTCCATCCACTACAGGAGGCGCCAATGTCGTGCCTCCGTAAATCATGATAATCTTATTGCCAATCAAACCATCCGTACTGATGGTGGCCTTAGAATCCTTTCTGATAAATTCTACAACAGCCTCTTCTACGTTCATTTCTATCTCCACTTGCGAATCTCCGTAGAAATTTATTTTTCGAACTGTTCCGATTTTAACTCCCGAGAACCAGATATTATTACCTGTTTGCAAACCTCCGATATCATCGAAAACTACTTTCAGGTGAATTGCTTTTACAAATTTTTTCTGCTGACCCCCCAGAGTCAAGATTCCTATCACTAGTATGGCTACACCAACGAAGACAAAAATGCCTACCATGACCGAGCGTTTATTTTCACCTCTCATATATTGATAAAGTTGTAATCATAAAATAGCTTCACGCGCTGATCATCAGCGTGTGCAAAAACTTCATCAAATGTCCCCACTGCTTTAAATTGACCATCCAATAACACGGCCTGACGATCTCCGGTCTCTTTGGCGCAGGTCAAATCATGCGTAATGACGATTGAGGAAGTATTGTACCGTTCACGAATTTCACGTATTAGTCTATTGATTTCCATACAGGTAATTGGATCCAAACCGGCAGTTGGCTCATCGTAAAGCATGATTTCAGGATTCAATATCAGAGTTCTTGCAACTCCAATTCGTTTTTTCTGGCCTCCCGAGAGCTCACTTGGCATCTGATTGATGGACTGAGGAAGACCTACCGCTTCCAATAGTTCTTCAATTTTGTAAGTAATTTCTTTCTTCGAAAGCCCCTTTACATTTCGGATGAGTGGAAACTCCATATTCTCCCGAACGGTCATACTGTCATACAAGGCAGAATTTTGGAAAGAAAAACCAATCTTCAGCCTCAACTGATTAAGCTCTTTGGTCTTCAATTGGGAGACTTCTTTGCCAAGCACCAGCATACTACCTTGATCCTGCTTAAGAAGCCCTACCATGATTTTAATCAAAACGGATTTTCCAGAGCCTGACTTTCCCAATACAACCAAATTTTCTCCTTTGTACAGGTCTAAATCCACACTTTGAAGCACATCCAAATCACCAAATGATTTCTTGAGTCCTCTTGTTTCTACTACTTTTTCTTCCATAGCTTAAAATGCACGAATGGCGTTTACAATCTGAAGTGCAAGCAATTCTTCAATGAAAATCAAGAACATCGAGATCACAACTGCTGAATTTGCGGCTTGTCCCACACCTTCAGTTCCTTTAGAAGAATTGTAACCTTTATAACATCCCACTATTCCGATCGTAAAACCGAAAAGGATTGATTTTAAAACCGAAGAGAAAATATCTAGAAACGAAATTGACTCAAAGACCTGCACAAAGAAGGTTGACATACTGACCATTTCATTAGCGTTAACACTCAAAAATGATCCAAACAATGCAACACAATCAGTGTACATCACCAATAATGGAATCATAAATGTAGTCGCTAAAACCCGGGAAACGACCAGAAATTTGAATGGGTTCGTAGCCGAAACTTCCATCGCATCGATTTGCTCTGTGACTTTCATTGAACCGATCTCCGCACCGATACTAGACCCGACTTTACCAGCAGCTATTAGTGCTGTTACAAGTGGGCCCATTGCTCGGACTACAGCTATTGAGATCAAAGATGGAAGCCATGAAGCGGCCCCGAATTCGGTTAGTGAAGGTCTTGATTGATTCGTAAAAACCAATCCAACTATGAAACCTGTCAGTGAAATTAGCGGTAAGGACTCCACACCAATTCGGTAACACTGATGAACTATTTCTTTGAACTCGTAAGGAGGTAAAAATACCTCTTTAAAGAATCTACAAACGAAGCTCCAAGCATTTGCTAAGCCCGTAAAAAACTTATCGAACTTTTTGGATAGGAAAGGTTTTTTATCGTCTTCTGCTGCGCTCATTGGAATATTTTGAAGATCCAAAAATACAGAAATTATTCAAAAGCCTTAAGCTAATCTATCTTAAAGGGAAGAAAAAACATGATCTTCTAAAAGAATCCTAAAGTCATTCTTCTTACACCTCATGATGTAAATACTCTTTTCATGCACCTAGAATTCTGAATCGGCAAATAATTCCAACCCATTGGAAATTTGCCACCTGAATATTAACCGCTACTTCGCTGTAGCTGAATATAAAAATCGCTTGAAAATTCAACCAAATTTAGGATCTCCTTAAGCCTAATAAAAGTATGGATAGCACCTCCAAAAAGACCGCCTATTCCAAATCGGAAAATAGCTTTTTTAGTCCTAAAAATAAGGTGTTAACTTTTAAAAAAAAATAATGATAAATGCTAACTGACTGATTATATGCCTGCTTTCAATTAGTCCGATCATTATGAAACCAACTTAAATAAGTACAATCTTGGTGTTTTTTACGTCCCCAAACAATAGCAGTCCAATAGCTATTAATCTGATCCCAATAGAAAATTTGTCTTATTTTAATAAAAAACTAATTTTTTTAGAAAAGACAAGCTTTGTCTGCCCTAAAAATTATTTATTTTACTTTAGATCAATGTTTTAAGATTTTAAATCTAAATACCTCTACAGGAAATATTTTTGTCAATCTGATCCATGAACTTGATTATTAATGGGAATATGAATTATACCCAGTTTTATTATGATTCGTATGAGATCAAGGAAGTTCCTTCGCTCTTCGATTTCAAATTGAAATTTAGACCATTAAGCTTCGATTCTCGGAAATTGAGTTTGGTGGCCCCAAACCATACTAGGCTGGTAAATTAGATTTGACTCAATAGATACCAATAATACCCTTCGGTTGGGTTAAAGAACAAGGATATATTTCAGACTTTTTTCAGGAAAAAAAGCTCGTAAAGAACCGACGATTTTCAGGTTGAGAATATCGAAAAAACTTCGAGCCATTGATTGCCAGAAATAGCATATACTATATCTAATTACAAGCTGAACTAAGCTTTGAAAAGCTAAAAACAAAATACTCATTCTGCAAATAAATTTTTGCTTTCCAATACAAGTGAACCTCCCTTTAATTTAACCATTAGGAATAAGTCTTCTCGAACTACGAAAAATTCTCTGATTCTGTTTCTTCTATTTTTAAGCTCATCATTGATCTGCCATATTCAAAATCCCTATGATCCCAACTAGGCAAAATAGCTGGGTGCTGATAACTGTGGGATAAAAAAACACGTCACCGCTTTTGGCTATCAAGGTGATCGAGTTAAGAATTAATCAGCCGTAAAGCGGACAGAATTTGAAACAGAACATGTAGCAAATATCACCTGATTGGTAGAAGAAGGAAAGCTAGTTTTAGCCAGTCCATTTTTTGGAAACGAAGTACTTCAGGGACTATTTTTTTCAATGTCGAATCGATTGCTAAAGCAGAAAAACTAATGGCCTCCGATTCTTTGATCCAAGCTGGAATTTTGAAAATGGAAGTAAAAGATGGCCGGTGTCAGGTGACGGATGCTTAGTGAAAAGATATAGGATGGTTGATCTGCAATAACTGGATTCCAATGCTCAGTGAGCGATGTAGGATTCAATGAGAAATTCATTCGAGTTAGGAGCTGATCAGGAATGTAGCCAACATTTATCGTCATGTATTTCTCAATCTCCGCGAGTAAAGTTGATTCAAAATTCTGCCTATTGATTTCTAGCAGTTTGGATTCACAGCTATTTTTCAATTTTGAAGCCAACAATCAAAGCTTACTTTCTGAATAGACTTAAATTTTTAT